>NZ_JBEYJU010000001.1:0-226297 GCF_040703965.1 Streptomyces sp. NPDC006655
ATGTGGCGGAGCCACCTGGCCCGCCACCCCGTGCGTCGAGCGTGCGTGCCGGGCGTCGCGACGCCGCGGAGATCCATCAGAAGGGCCCTAGCCGCGGACGCCGATCACGACGTTTGCGTACAGCTCCTCCGACACCGCGAGGCGGGTGGTCAGGCCGGCGCGGGTGAAGGTGTCGACGGCGGAGTCGGCCTGGCGTTCGCTCGTCTCGACGAGGACGCAGCCGCCCGGCGCCAGCCACTCGGGGGCCCCTGCGACGACCCTGCGCAGCACGTCGAGGCCGTCGCCACCGCCGTCGAGGGCGACCAGCGGCTCGTGGTCGCGGGCCTCGGCGGGCAGCAGCCCGACCTCCGCGCTGGGGACGTAGGGCACGTTGGCCGCGAGGATGCCGATCCGGCCGCGCAGGCCGGTGGGCAGGGCGTCGTACAGGTCGCCGTGGTGGGCGTGGCCGCCGTAGGGGGCGATGTTGCGGCGGGCGCAGCGGACCGCGGCCGGGTCGATGTCGGCGGCGTGCAGTTCGACGTCGCCGAGGGCGGCGGCGAGGGCCGCTCCGACGGCGCCGGAGCCACAGCACAGGTCCACCACGACGGAGGCGCCGGGGGCCTGCGCCAGGGCCTGGTCGACCAGGAACTCGGTACGGCGGCGGGGCACGAACACACCCGCCTCCACCTGGACGCGCAGTCCGTGGAAGCCGGCCCAGCCGAGGACGTGTTCGAGCGGCTCTCCGGCGGCCCGCCGGGCCACCATCGCGGCGAGCTCCCGCGGGGTGCGGGCGGTGGCGAGGATCAGGTCCGCCTCGTCCTCGGCGAAGACACAGCCGGCGGCGCGCAGCGTGGCGGCCACGGTGGCCGGATCGGTGAGTGAAGTCATCGCCGCGAGCCTATCCGGAGACGGCGGCGGTACGCCTCGGGCACCAAGTTGTATTATGCAACTGGACCGGCGAGGAGGTGTTCCCATGACAGCGGCGGAGACGGCGGTCGAGACCATCCAGCGCGAGATGACCGCCTTCGCGCGCCGGGCGCGGGCCTCGGCCGGGCGTATGCACCCCGAGCTGTCGCTGGTGTCGTACACCCTCCTCGGGCACCTGGAGGAGAGCGGCGGCTGCCGGGCGACCGACCTGGCCGCGCACTACGCGCTGGACAAGTCGACCGTGAGCCGGCAGGTGGCGGCGCTGGAACGGACCGGCCTGATCGAGCGCCGCCTGGACCCGGAGGACCACCGGGTCCAGGTGCTGCACCTCACGCGGGCCGGGCAGGACATCCTCGCCCAGGTCACGCACAGCCGCCGGACCGCGTTCCGGGAGCGGCTGGCGGACTGGCCGGAGGAGGATCTGGTCAGGTTCGCCGGGTACCTGGAGCGCTACAACACGGGCGCCTCGGCGGGCACCGGCGCCGACTGACCGAGTGTCTCGGGCACCCGGGCGGCGATGAAGGCGGTACGGCGGCGCAGGCGGAAGCCCAGCGACTCGTACAGCCGCACGGCCGTCGTGTTCTCGGCGCCGGTGTGCAGGAACGGAGTCTCGCCGCGCTCCCTGATGCCGTGCGCGACGGCACGGATCAGCCGGGTCGCGAGACCCTCGCCGCGGTGGGCGGGGTCGGTGCAGACCGCGCTGATCTCCGTCCAGCCCGGCGGGTGCAGCCGCTCCCCCGCCATGGCTATCAGCCGGCCCTCGCGGCGGATGCCCAGGTAGGTGCCCATCTCGATGGTGCGGGGCAGGAACGGACCGGGCCGGGTGCGGGCGATCAGGTCGAGTATCTCCGGTACGTCGGCGGGGCCGAGGCGGACGGCCGCCGGCTCCGGGGCGGTCTCCATCCCCTCGTCCACCAGCTGCACCCCGGCGATGTTCATGGTCAGCTCCCAGCCGTCCGGGAGTTCGCCGCGGTAGCCGGGCACTCCGACCTCCGCACCGGGACCGGCGAGGGCGGCGAGATCCGCCCAGTCGGCGGCCTCGGGCCGGTCGGGCAGCGCCAGCCACGGGGAGACGTCGACCGGGTAGCGCAGGACGCGGCCGCGCCGTTCGGCGAAGTGCGCGTGCGGGCCGGTGAGCGAGGCGAGGGCGGGGTTGTCGAGGACGTGCGGGGCGTTCTCGCGGGGGCTGGGGACGCTCATCCGGCGACCTCGATCACGATCTTGCCGCGGGCGTGCCCGTCCTCGACGGCGCGCAGCGCCCGGTCGGCCTGGTCCAGCGGGAAGGTCGCCGACACATGCGGGTCGAGTTCACCGCCCACGACGAGTTCGGCCACCTCGTCCAGGACGGCGGCGGTACGGGCGCGTTCGACGCGGGCGCCGCCCAGGGCGGCGACGGTCTCGGGCGCGGCCCCGGCGGTGATCAGCCCGGTGCGGTCGGCGAGCAGGTCGGCCGCCTCGGTGAGCACCTCGCCGCCGACCAGGTCGTAGACGCCGTCCACGCCCTCGGGTGCGGCGGCCCGCACCCGCTCGGCCAGGCCGGGCCCCGAGGGCACGTGCACCGCGCCCAGCGACTCGACGAACTCCTTCTTCGCCTCGCTCGCCAGGCCCACGACCCGCAGACCCCACGCGCGGGCGATCTGCACGGCCGCCGCGCCGACTCCGCCGCCCGCCCCGGTGACCAGCAGGGTGGCCCCCTCGGGCAGGTCGAGCTGGCGCACGCCGTCGTAGGCGGTGGCCGCGGCGACCGGCAGGGTGGCGGCGTCGGTGAACGACAGGGCGGCGGGCTTGTGGGCGGTCACGGCCGCCGGCAGCAGGGCGTGCTCGGCGAACGCGCCGCCGACCGTGTTGCCGAAGACCTCGTCGCCGACGGCGAACCCGGTCACGCCCTCGCCGAGTTCCTCGACGACACCGGCGGCCTCGCTCCCGAAGACGACCGGGAACACGGGCTCGGCGACGCCCGGCAGTCGCAGACCGCCGCGCAGCTTCCAGTCGACGGGGTTCACCCCCGCCGCACGCACCGCGATCAGCAGCTCACCGGGGCCGGGGCTGGGCCGGTCCACGTCGGCGAAGGCCTCGGCCTCGGGCCCGCCGTGCCGGGTGTAGACGTACGCCTTGGGCATCGTGTTTCCTCGCTCTCTGGTGCAGTCACCGGTGTACCGGTAGCGGCACTCGCGCCAAGGATGTGCGCGGGGTCGCTATTCCCGCACTCGGGGATCGTTCATAAGGCCGCAATGATCGGGGGGACGACCGGGGCCGGGGCGGCGCGGAAGGCCTTCCGCGGCGCGGTCGCCCGCCGGGACGCGGTGGCGTGGCGAGCGGCAGCGGCGCGCGCCCGTGAGCGTGCTCCGGCCGGTTCCGCTTCCCTGGCTCCCCAGGGTGCGCGGCGTGTGCCGTACGGGGTACCAGACCCCTGTGGACGCTCACGCGCGAGCGGGGCACGCTGGGAGCTGCGGACCGGTGGTCCGGCCCGTCGGCTCCTGTGGCGGCGAGGAGGTCGGCATGCGTACCCGGGTGCACGGCTGGCGTTGGCGGCAGAACCCGCTGCGGCGCAGGTCGGACATGGTGGAGGCGTGGATCGCGCTGGTCGTCGCGGTCCTGCTGTGCGCAGGCGCGCCCCTCGCGGGAGCGGTGGCGGGACTGTGGGCGCACGGCCAGGCGCACGCGGTGGCCCTGGCGGAGCGCGCCGAGCGGCACCGGGTCCGCGCGGTGGTCGTCGGGACCGTCCCCGAGCAGCTGCCCTCGGTGCAGGGCGGCGACGCGGACCACGCCTACCAGGCGGACGTGCGCTGGACCGTGCCCGGGAAGGGCGCCCGCACCGCCCTCGCCCGGGTGCCCGCCGGGGCCAGGGGCGGCGACGTGGTGGACGTCTGGTTCGACCGGCAGGGGCACGGGGTCGCCCCGCCGCCGAACGAGGTCGCCGTCTGGCAGCACACGGTCACGGTGGGCCTGTGCGGGGCGGGCGGCGCGGCGGCCGTGGTGCTGCTCGGTCACGGCATCGTCCGCCGGGTGGCGCTGCGGCACCGGCTCGCCGAGTGGGAGCAGGAGTGGGCACGCACCGGCCCGGACTGGACCCGCCGTCGCGCCTGACCCACGCACCGCCCCGGACCCGCCCCGCCGACACACCTGAACCACGCACCGCCCCGGACCCGCCCCGCCGACACACCTGACCCACACACCGCCCCGGACCCGCCCCGGCGCCCCCGGCCGCGCCGGACCCCGAGACCGCCGACACACCTGACCCACGCACCGCCCCGGACCCGCCCCGCCGACACACCTGAACCACGCACCGCCCCTCGGATCTCGTCGCCGCCGTGCGCCACGCGCGCTGCGGGCCCCTGACCAGTGGGTCGGCCGCAGCCGGCGGCGTCCCCGCGCTCTGGCGAGCCGTCGGACCGCCCACGTACGGTGTGATCATCCGCATCTTCCCTTCACCAAGGCGGTTGTTGATGGCCCTGTTCGACCTTCCCCTCGACGAGTTGCGCGACCACCGCAGTGCGTCGGTGGCGCCCGACGACTTCGACGCCTTCTGGTCGAAGACGCTCCAGGAGGCCCGTGAGCACGATCTCGACGCCCGCTTCGAGCCGGTCGACACCGGACTGGCCACGGTCGACGTCTACGACGTGACGTTCGCCGGGTTCGGCGGTCACCCGGTCAAGGGCTGGCTGCGGCTGCCGGCCGGTGCCGGCGAACCGCTGCCGCTGGTCGTGGAGTTCATCGGCTACGGCGGCGGACGCGGGCTGCCGCACGAGAACCTGTTGTGGGCCTCGACCGGCCGGGCGCACTTCGTGATGGACACCCGGGGCCAGGGCAGCGCCTGGGGCGGCGGGGGCGGCACCGCCGACCCGGTGGGCGGTGCGCCCGCGTACCCGGGGTTCATGACCCGCGGTGTCGACGCACCCGAGAACTACTACTACCGGCGGGTGTACACGGACGCCGTCCGCGCGGTCGAGGCGGCGCGCTCGCACCCGTTGACCGACGCGACGCGGACCGTGGCGCTCGGTGCGAGCCAGGGCGGCGGGATCACCATCGCGGTCGGCGGTCTGGTCCCGGACCTGGCCGCCGTCGCACCGGACGTGCCGTTCCTGTGCGACTTCCCGCGGGCCACCACCCTGACGGACCGTCACCCATACCGGGAGATCGGCCTGTTCCTGAAGACCCACCGCGGCCGCTCGGCCGACGTCCAGCGCACCCTCTCCTACTTCGACGGTGTGCACTTCGCGGCGCGCGGCCGGGCCCCGGCGCTGTTCTCGGCGGCCCTGGAGGACCAGACCTGCCCACCGTCCACGGTCTTCGCGGCGTTCAACGCCTGGGCGCACGACGACAAGGCCATCGAGGTGTACGACTTCAACGACCACGAGGGCGGCGGCCCGTACCACGAGGCGGCGAAGATGCGCTGGCTCGGTTCGTACGCCTGAGCGCAATGCCCCTGAGGCCGGACCCGTCACCGACCTTCCCTCCGGTCCGACCAGTCGGTACGTTCTAGTCGCCCGGGCCGCGGCGTCGCGGTCCGGGGTTCCGGCGTACGACGGAGGGCGCATGTCCGAGCACGAGCCACAGGTCCAGGGTCACTGCGCACCGCGCTTCACGGCGGTGCGCAAGGCGTTCGAGGAGAACTTCCGGGACCGGGAGGAGCTGGGCGCCGCCGTCGCGGTGACGGTCGGCGGCGAGACGGTGGTGGACCTGTGGGGCGGCTGGGCCGATCCGGCGCGGACCCGGCCGTGGGAGCGGGACACCCTGGTCAACGTCTGGTCCACGACCAAGGGGCCGGTTGCCCTGTGCGCGCACATCCTGGCCGACCGGGGACTGCTGGACCTGGACGCGCCGGTGGCCGCGTACTGGCCCGAGTTCGCGGCGGCGGGCAAGGAGCGGGTCCTGGTCCGCCATCTGCTGTCGCACCGCGCCGGCCTGTCCGGCCTGCGCGAGCCGCACTCCCTCCAGCAGTTGTACGACTGGGAGTTGACGACCGCGCGGCTGGCGGCGACGGAGCCCTGGTGGGAGCCGGGGACCAGGTCCGGGTACCACGCGCTGACCTACGGCTTCCTGGTGGGCGAGGTGGTGCGGCGGGTGTCGGGGCTGCTGCCGGGGGCGTTCCTGGCTCGGGAGGTGACCGGGCCGCTGGGGATCGACTTCACCGTCGGGCTGCCGGAGGCGGAGTCCGGGCGGGCGGCCGAGCTGACCCACCCGCGGGTCGTCTCGGACAGTGAACAGGCCGCTGTCTTCAGCCAGTTGGCGCCCGCCGCGGTGGCGGCCCTCGCCAACCCGGGGGTGGGCGCGTCGGCGGCGAACACCCCCGAGTGGCGGGCGGCCGAGATCCCCGCGGCCAACGGCCACGGCACCGCACGGGCGGTCGCCGCGCTGTACGGCGTGTTCGCGGGCCGGGGCGAGTACCGCGGTCTGCGCCTGCTGTCGCCCGAGGCCGCCGAACGGGTGCGTGAGGGGCAGGGCAGCTGCCGCGACCTGGTGCTCGGAGCCGGTTTCGAGCACGAGACCGAGGTCGCGCTCGGGCTGTGGCTCAGCGGCGCGAACGGCTCGTACGGGCCGAACCCCCGGGCCGTCGGACACGACGGGTTCGGCGGCTCCTGCGGGCTGGCCGACCCGGAGGCGGGTGTCTCGCTCGGATATGTCATGAACCGCATGGGACCGCGGATCGCGGACGACCCCCGAAAGACGGCCCTGGTGGCCGCCGTGTACGCGAGTCTGTGAGGCCGGTGCGGATTCGGCCGAATCCAGTGGGCCGCCCTTCCCTCATGGTTTAGACCAATGCTAGATGTGGTCGCGCACCGAATCCGCACGGCTACGTCTTGTCATCCACAGGAGGCCGCGGCATGGCCCGCACCGGCATGACCCGCACCATCCCGCACGACCGTCCCGAGACCGACCCCGGCAGCGCACCCGAGAGCGAAGGGCAGCCCCGGTACTGGCGAATCGCCACCCGGCTCCTCGGCGAACTGCACGACGGCACCGTCCCCCCGGGCGAACGGCTGCCTTCGGAGCGGGAGTTGGCCCGGCATTTCGGAGTCTGCCGGCAAACCGTCCGGCAGGCGCTCGAGGTACTGCGGCGCAGCGGACTGGTCGCCACCGACCGGCGGGGCAGTCACGCCGCGCTGCCCGGCCGTCCCGTGCAGAGGCCGGTCGGGCTGGCCTTCCCGGTGGGCGCCGGGACCGACGACCACGGTGCGGTGGACCGGACCACGGTGACCTGGGAGGAGCCGCCGCCCGAGCACGCGGCGGCGCTCGGGCTGGCCCCGCACCGGCCGACCCTGGTGCACCGCTACGAGTCGGCAACACCCGACGGCCGGGCCCTGCGCACCGCCGTCACCTCCTTCTCGACGGTGGCCCTGACCGAGGTCGAGGAGCTGGGCCGGTACCGGGACCGGGCCGACGGCACCGCCGCCACCGCCGCGCAACTGCGCCGCGCCTACGACTGGATGCGCAAGGCGGGCCTGGCCCTGCACCACCGGGACTCGATCACCCAGGTCGCCGACGCGGCCACGGTCCGGGTGACCCGCCGGGTGCACGACCAGTACGCCCGCCCGCTGGAGATCACCGACCTGGTGGTGGACGCCCAGCAGGACACGCTGGTCTACGAGTTCACGGTGCCCGCCGTGGACTGACCCCGGCGGGCCACGACCAGCCGGGCACGCGGGCTGCCGTCGTCGCGGGCGCCGAACCCGGGCAGCGCGTACAGGTCGGTCACGAACCCCGCCCGCGCCAACTCGCCCAGCACGTCGCCGAGCCGGAAGGCCCGGTAGTACATGACGAACGGCGGCCGCCACAGGGCGTTGCGCACCCGCATCACGGCGTCGAAGCCGAGCAGCGCCCAGAACGCGGGGCCGGCGGGGCGGGGCGGCGCCACCACCGGGAAGGCGAAGGTGCCGCCCGGTCGCAGCACCGAGTGGACCTGGCCGAAGAGACCGGGCAGCTCCCGGGGCAGGAAGTGCCCGAACGCCCCGAAGCTGACGACCAGGTCGAAGGCCGGTCCGAACGGCAGGGCCCGGGCGTCGGCCTGCACCCAGGTGACGTCGGGACCGTCGGGCGGGGGCAGCCGCCGGGCGACGTCGAGCATGCCGGCGCTGAAGTCGACGCCCGTGACGCTTCTCCGGCACACCTGGGCCAGCACGTCCAGACCGGCACCGGTGCCGCAGCACAGGTCGAGACCGTCCGCGAAGGGGCCGAGCGGGGTGAGCACCTTCGCGACCGACTCCAGGACCGGGTCCGGCGTCCGGAAGGGGGTGTGGTCGAACTTCGGGGCCAGCAGGTCGTAGCCGCGCTCGACCGAGGACAGCGCCTGCACGGCGAGTTCTCGGAGACTCGGTCCTTCGGGGCTGAACATCCGGCCAGCCTACGGGAGCACCCGGCGCCGGGGACGGCACGGGCGCGGCCCGCGTACGGGACCGCGCTCGCGGCCGGACCCATGCCACGGTGGGGCACCGTCGACGGCGGCCACGCCGCGCACGGCCCGGTGAAGGCGATCACCGATGCCCTCGACCAGGTCCGGGCCTCAGCCCTTGAGCTGTTCCAGCGTGGACTTGGTGTCGGTCTTCAGCCAGCCCGTCACGTCGCCCAGCGCCGGCGGGTTCTTGTCGCTCTCGTACGACGAGAGGTAGGCGCTGTAGCTCATCGTGTACGTCGTCCAGCCGTCCCGCACCGCGAGCGTCGCGTACCGCGAGCCGCTGGTGGTGGAGCCACTACTGGTGTCCTGGGTGACCAGGTAGGCCTCGTCGCCTATGCCCCGCACCGGCGTCACGTCGTAATCGGTGTGGCTGTCGCCGTAGTTCTTCCAGGTGGCGGTGAACTCCGGTCCCGGATCGGTCTTCTTGTGCAGGTCCACCTGCATGGACAGATAGGCGTCCGCGTACGTGGACCCGGTCTTCTTCAGGCTGAGACTGCAGGAACTCTCGTCCAGGGCCGGGTCCTTCAGCGTGTTCTTGGTCGGGGCCGAGTCGTCGACCGGGTACTCGTCCTTGAACGACGAGTAGTCCGCGCCCGAGCACAGGTTCGCGGGCGCCCGGTAGCCGCGCAGGTCGGCGGCGGTCCCGAAGCCGCCGGTCAGGAAGAGGCCGCCCGCCCAGACGGCGGAGGCGGCCACGGCGCCCACGACGGCCCACAGCACCGCTCTCCCGGCGGCGCCGCCCCGGCCGGACGGCGGTGCGGCCGGCGGCGGGTAGCCGTAACCGGGCTGTACGGCGTAGGGGTTGGCCGACGTCGGCTGCGCGGGCTGGTTGACCAGGGTCGGCTGGGCGTAGGGATTCGGTGGGGGCGGCGACTGCGGGTTCGGGTACGGGTAGGCGGTCGGCTGCGGGGGCGCCACGGGCGGCTGGGGGGCGGCGGATCCGGGCTGCTGCGGGGCGGCGGACTCGGAATGCTGCGGGGCGGCGGGTTCGGGCTGTTGAGGTGAGGCCGGCGGCTGTTGCGGTGGCGTGGACATGTCGTGAAGATAAGGCATAACCAGACATCAAGTCCCGTGCCCGGCAGAACTGTTGTCGCATCATGACCGCGGGTCCGCCCCGCGATCCGCGACCCCGTTCCGGGCAGGGCAGAAGGGCGGGGCACGAAACCCCGGCCCCGCCGGTGTGCTGCCGGGGACCAGGCGGAGGCGGCCTGCGCCGGCGCACGGTTTCCGCGGCGCTGTTCTCGTCGATGTCCGCCGCGGACCGGCCGGCCGGGAATATCGGTGCCCGGCATCATGTTGACGCTGCCGGAACCCTGGGTATAGTGCGATCAGCACGTACGGTGGCCCGACATCGGGCACCGCGTGCGGTTCCCCTTCCTCCGGCCGTGCCGTCCGTCGCTCAGCGACCGGCCGCCGGCTTCTCCGCACCACCTCGTGACCAGGGCTTCCATGCCGTTCCCGAGGTGCCGTTCCCGCCGCACGGAGGCCTGCGCGTACGCCCTCCCGCTCGCGGCCCGCTCCCCCTCCCCATCATGTCTTCCGTCCTCGAAAGGACCCCTCTCATGACCACCACACTCGAACCTCCCGTACGGCAGCAGACGCAGCCCGCCACCCGACCCGTCACCGGTGTCCTCGACATCGACGCGGCCGGGAAGGGGCAGCTGCGGGCCCCGAGCTGTCTGTCCTCCCCCGGCGACCCGCAGGTCGCCCCCGCGCTGGTCCGCCGTCACGGCCTGCGCAGGGGCGACCTCGTCGAGGGCGTCCTGGGCGACCGGCGCACCCTGACCGAGGTCACGCACGTCAACGGCCGTACCCCCGGCGAACTGCGCGGCCGGCGCCACTTCCGCGACCTGACCCCGCTGCACCCGAACGAGCGAATCCGGCTGGAGCACCCGGCGGCCGGGCTCGCCGGACGGGTCGCCGACCTGTTCACGCCCGTCGGCAAGGGGCAGCGCGGGCTGATCGTGGCCCCGCCGAAGACCGGCAAGACCGTGCTGCTCCAGCAGTTCGCGGCCGCCGTCGCCGGCAACCATCCCGAGGCCCATCTGATGGTGCTGCTGCTCGACGAGCGCCCGGAGGAAGTCACCGACATGCGGCGCTCGGTGCGCGGCGAGGTGTACGCCTCCACCTTCGACCGGCCCGCCAAGGAGCACATCGCCCTCGCCGAACTCGTCGTCGAGCGGGCCAAGCGGCTCGTCGAGGACGGCAGGGACGTCGTCATCCTGCTCGACTCGCTGACCCGGCTGTGCCGGGCCCACAACAACGCGGCCGCCTCCAACGGCCGTACGCTCAGCGGCGGTGTCGACGCCGGCGCGCTGCTCGGCCCCAAGCGGTTCTTCGGTGCCGCCCGCAAGGCCGAGGAGGGCGGCTCGCTCACCATCCTCGCCACCGTCCTGGTGGACACCGGTTCCCGGGCCGACGGCTACTTCTTCGAGGAACTGAAGAGCACCGGCAACATGGAGCTGCGCCTGGACCGCGAGCTCGCCTCCCGGCGGGTGTTCCCCGCCCTGGACATCGCTCCCTCCGGTACCCGCCGCGAGGAACTCCTCCTCGCCCCGTCCGAGTTGGCCGTCGTCCACGGTCTGCGCCGGGCGCTGCAGGGCCGGGAGGGCACGCCGGGCGGCCTGGAGACGCTTTTGCAGCGGATGCGGGAGACCCCGGACAACGCCGCCTTCCTGCGCCGCGTGCAGCCGACCCTGCCGGCGGGCTGACGCCTCGCGCGGGGCCGACGCGGGACGCCCCGCGTGCGGCATCCGGGTTGCTCGGCGCGTCCATCCGGCCCAGGCCGCGCGCCGTGGGACGCCACCGTTCCTACGTTGATCGTATGACGATCGGATTGACTCACCGATTCCCGCGCCGGGCGACGGTGTCCACCTGCGCCCTCTGCCTGGCGGGGCTGCTGGCACTGGCGCCCGCCACGGCCGCCGCGGAGGCCACCGCGCCCGCCCCGGCGTCGGCGGTGTCCGGGCCGTCGGTGCCCGGGCCGGCGCTGCTCTACCGCTCCGGCGTCCAGGTCCGGCCGCACGCCGGGGCACCCGCGGTCCCGGACGTCTCCGCGCTCTCCTGGCTGGTGGCGGACGCGGACAGCGGCCAGGTGCTGGCGGCGCACGAGGCACACCGCAGGCTGCCGCCGGCCAGCACGTTGAAGACCCTGTTCGCGCTCACCGTCCTGCCGGTGCTCCCCGCCGGCCTGGAGCACCGGGTGACCTCCGCGGAACTGGCGGACGTCGAGGAGGGCAGCAGCCTGGTCGGCGTCGAAGAGGGACACACCTACCGGGTGGCGGACCTGTGGCGGGGCGTCTTCCTCAGCTCGGGCAACGACGCCGTACACGTCCTGGCCGCGCTCGACGGCGGCTGGGACCGCACCGTCACCCTGATGCAGGGCAAGGCCCGCTCCCTGGGCGCCCTGGACACGCATGTGGAGTCCCCCGACGGCTACGACGCACCGGGCCAGGTCTCCTCGGCCTACGACCTGGCGGTGTTCGGCCGGGCCGGGCTGCGCAATCCCGACTTCGCCCGCTACTGCTCCACCGCCGAGGCCCGTTTCCCGGCCGGCGGCGGCTGGTCGTTCGGCATCGAGAACACCAACCGGCTGCTGACCGGTGAGGACGGCGTCGAGCGGTACCCCGGCATGATCGGGATCAAGAACGGCTACACCAGCAACGCCGGCAACACCCTGGTCGCCGCCGCCCGGCGGGGCGGCCGGACCCTGGTGGTGACGGTGCTCAACCCCCAGGACGGCGGGGTGTACGACGAGGCCCGTCAGCTGCTCGACTGGGGCTTCGGCGCGGCCGGACGGGTCGATCCGGTGGGCTCGCTGGACGCGCTGCGGCCCGCCCCCCGGCCGGGCCCGAGCACCGTGCCGATGGCGGCGGCCACGGCACCGGAGAACGGCTCCGGCTGGCCGGAGGCGGCCGTCGTCCTGGCGTGCGCGGCACTCGGCGCGGGGGCGGTGACCCTGGCGACGCGGCTCAGGGGCGACCGCGCCGGCCGGTCCGAGGGCTCCGGCCGGTCCGGCAGCTCCGGTCCGACCGGCCGCGGCTGACCCGTCGGCAGGCCGAACAGCAGGCCCAGCGTGATCCAGGTGTAGAGGTTGCTGCCGAGGAAGCCGTCGATGCCGGACGCGTCGTCGACCCACAGCCACACCACGCTGGTGCACATCACCGCGTACAGGACGCCGGCGATCCGCGGGGACGCGGCGCGGACCAGGACCACGAACGACGGCAGCACCCACACCAGGTGGTGCACCCAGGTGATCGGGCTGACCAGGCAGGCGGTGAGACCGGTGAGCGCGAAGGCCGCCGTCCAGTCCCCGGCGGCCACCGCCCCGCGGGTCCGCCACGCCCACACGGCCAGCGTGAGCAGGACGACGATCGCCCACAGCGGCTTGTCCGGATGACCGAGCCGGGCCAGCACGCCCTGGAGCGACTGGTTGGACACGTAGTCGAGCCGGCCGACCCGGCCGGTGTCCCAGAGCGCCTGCGTCCAGTAGAAGCGGGACGCCCTCGGGTCGGCCCAGGCGGCGAGCCCGGTGGCCGCGAGCGTCACGGCCGTGGCCGTCCCCGCCGCCCGCCATCTGCGGGCGAGCAGCAGCATGCCGATGAACAGCGCGGGCGTCAGCTTGACCGCGGCGGCGAGCCCGATCCCGGCACCCGCCCAGCGGCCCCGGCCGCTGCGCAGCAGACAGCAGTCGGCGAGGACCAGGGCGAGCAGTACCAGGTTCACCTGGCCGAAGCTGAAGGTGTCCCGCAGCGGCTCGAACAGCGCCAGCGCGCACAGCGCCAGCGCCCAGCGGTACCAGCCCAGGCGCCGCCAGCCGGGGCCGGCCAGGACGCGCAGCACGAACGCCAGGGCGGCCAGGTTGAGCAGCAGCGAGCCCGTGATGGCCAGCCGCAGCCCCACCAGTGCCATGGGCAGCATGCCGAGCGCGGCGAACGGCGGATAGGTGAAGCCGTACTCGGTGCCGGGCACCCGGTAGTCGTAGATCCGGCCGCCGTGGTGCACCCAGGTGTGCACGGTGCCGTAGTAGACGCGCAGGTCGAACCAGTCGCGCAGCAGCGGCACGGTGGCCGTGAACACGGTCACGGCGGCGACGAGCACGACGACGAGGAGCAGCCTGCCCCGCTCGGTCCGCGGCCCCCTCATGCCGTGCGTCCCAGCGCCGGGGCCTGTGCCGCCTGGTGGGCCTGCCAGAGCACGACCACGCCGAGCACGCCGCCCAGGACGGCGAGGACCAACTGGCCGGCGTCGGCGGGACCGCCGCTGGGCAGGACGGCGAGGGCGAGCACGCCGGTCACGGCGGCCACCCGGTGCCGTACCGAGGTGCTGGGTGCCGCCGCGGCTATCAGGAACAGGCCCCACAGGGCGTACCAGGGCCGGATCGCCGGGCCGAAGGCGGCGACCGCGGCGAGGCTCAGGCCGAGGGCGTAGACGGGGCGGGGCCGCAGCCGGACCCAGATCAGCAGGACGGTCAGCGCCGTCAGCGCCAGCCCGAACAGGTGCCAGGCCGGCACGGCCAGCGGCGCAAGGGAGCTGCCGAAGTGTGCGAGGACCCGGCCCGTGGCCCGGCCGAGCAGGCTGCTGAGCGCCCAGTTGTGCGGGGAGACGGGGGTGTCGAGGGCCCTGATCCAGCCGTAGCCCGTCCCCGCGACGGCGGTCGCGACCACGGTCGTGGCCGAGGAGGCGGCGGCCGTCAGCAGGGTGGCCCGCGCCGGGCTGCGGCCCCTGCGCGCCTGTACGACGACGATCGCGAGCAGCCCCAGCGCGGCGGGCGCCTTCACCAGTGCCGCGAGCGTGACCAGCACGGCTCCCAGGACCGGCCACCGGCCGAGCGCCGCGACCAGGCCGAGGCC
Source organism: Streptomyces sp. NPDC006655 (assembly GCF_040703965.1). Taxonomy (NCBI): domain Bacteria; kingdom Bacillati; phylum Actinomycetota; class Actinomycetes; order Kitasatosporales; family Streptomycetaceae; genus Streptomyces; species Streptomyces sp. NPDC006655. The sequence continues at coordinate 14,152 of NZ_JBEYJU010000001.1, forward strand.
GAGCAGACCGAGCATGATCGCGTCGTTGTGGGCGCCCGCCACCAGGTGCAGCAGCACCAGCGGGTTGAGGGCCCCGAGCCAGAGGGCGGCCGCCGGGTCGGCGCCGCTGTGCCGGGCGAGCCGGGGCAGGGCGGCCGCCATCAGGCCGACGCCGAGCAGCGCCACCAGCCGCATCCCGAAGAGCCCGGCGGGAAGCTGGCCACGGGTCAGTCCGGACAGCAGCGAGGCCACGCCCATGAACGCCGGGCCGTACGGGGCGGCGGTGTTCTGCCACACCGGGGCGACCTCGTCGGCGAGCGGGCCGCCGAGCTGTGCGGGGCCCGAGGTGTAGACGTCCATGTGGGCGTCGACCATCGCGCCCTGGGCGAGGTAGCTGTACACGTCCCGGCTGAAGAGCGGCGGTGCGAGCAGCAGGGGGGTCGCCCAGACGGCGAGGACCAGCAGCAGCCGGCGCGGGGTGGGTGGGTCCGCGCTGCGCACCAGGCGGCCGAGGAGCAGCCAGGCCGCGATCAGCAGGACGACGCCGAAGTAGACGCCGACCAGGCCGAACGCCGCCTGGACGGAGCCGGGCGCGAGCAGATCCGCCACGGGCAGGGCGCCGGCCGTCTCACCTCCCAGGGCGAGGAAGGCGGTGCCGGCCAGGCCGAGTACCTGGCAGCGGCGGAGATCGACGGGGAAAGCCATGGCCAACACTGGGTCAGCGTGGCAAGGGTGGGTGGCCGTTGGGCGACGGCATGTTTTCCTGGGGGCGGCCCGGCTGTTACCTGTGAGCGACGCGAGGACCGGTCTCTAGAACACCGACAGACCCGTGAGTGTCGTGAACCTGTCCAGGGCCGCCACCCCCGCCACCGAGTTGCCGCGCTCGTCCAGACCCGGGCTCCACACGCAGATCGCGCACCGGCCCGGTACCACCGCGATGATCCCGCCCCCGACCCCGCTCTTGCCCGGCAGGCCCACCCGGTAGGCGAAGTCGCCGGCCGCGTCGTACGTGCCGCAGGTCAGCATCACCGCGTTGACCTGCTTGGCCTGGCTCCTGGTGAGGAGTCGGGTGCCGTCGGCACGGATGCCGTGGCGGGCCAGGAAGGTGGTGGCCAGCGCGAGGTCGGCGCAGGAGGCGGCGATGGAGCACTGCCGGAAGTACTGGTCGAGGAGGACCGGGATCTCGTTGTCGATGTTGCCGTAGGACGCCATGAAATGGGCGAGTGCGGCGTTGCGGTCGCCGTGCTGGGACTCGGAGGCGGCGACCTCCTTGTCGAAGTCCAGGGCGGGGTTGTCGCTCTCCGCCCGCAGGAAGCCCAGGAGTTCGCCGGCCGCGTCGCCGGTCCGGGTCTGGAGGCGGTCGGTGACGACCAGGGCGCCCGCGTTGATGAAGGGGTTGCGCGGGATGCCGTTCTCGTACTCCAGCTGGACCAGGGAGTTGAAGGGGTTGCCGGAGGGTTCGCGGCCGACGTGTTCCCAGAGTTCGTCGCCCTCGCGGGCGAGGTCAAGAGCGAGGGTGAAGACCTTGGTGATGGACTGGGTGGAGAAGGTCTGCCGCCACTCCCCCACGCCGTAGACCGTGCCGTCCAGCTCGGCCACCGCCATGCCGAAGCTGCGGGGATCGCAGGCCGCGAGCGCCGGGATGTAGTCGGCGGTACGGCCGCGCCCCGGGGTGCGGCCCATCTCCTCGGCTATGCGCTCCAGGACCGGCAGGAAGGCGTGGGACGACGTCGTTGTCATGATCACCATTGTGCCTCCGGGCCGGTCCTGGTGCGCAGTCGCAGGTCAGACGAGGGGTGAGCCGCTGCCGGCGAGGACCTCGGGACGCAGCAGGTCGGCAAGCCGCTCGGCCGGCAACAGACCCTTCTCCAGTACCAGTTCGGCGACCCCGCGACCGGTGGAGAGGGCCTCCTTGGCGATGTCGGTGGCCGCCGTGTACCCGATGTGCGGGTTCAGGGCGGTGACCAGGCCGATGGAGTTCTCGACGGTCGCGCGCAGCACCTCGGTGTTGGCGGTGATGCCGTCGACGCAGCGCTCGGCCAGCGTGAGGCAGGCATTGCGCAGATGCGTGATGCTCTCCGACAGGGAGTGCAGGATGATCGGCTCGAACGCGTTGAGCTGGAGCTGCCCCGCCTCGGCGGCCATGGTGATGGCCACGTCGTTGCCGATGACCTCGAAGGCGACCTGGTTGACGACCTCCGGGATCACCGGGTTGACCTTGCCCGGCATGATCGACGAGCCGGCCTGCACCGGCGGCAGGTTGATCTCCCCGAGCCCGGCCCGCGGACCGGAGGACAGCAGCCGCAGGTCGTTGCAGCCCTTGCTGAGCTTGACCGCGATGCGCTTGAGCACGCCGGACATCTGGACGAAGGCACCGCAGTCCTGGGTCGCCTCGACGAGGTTGGCGGCGGTGACCAGGGGCAGCCCGGTGATCTCGGCGAGGTGACGGCGGGCCGCCTCGGCGTATCCGGCGGGCGCGTTGAGCCCCGTGCCGATGGCGGTGGCGCCGAGGTTGATCTCATGGATCAGCTCGACGGCCTCGGCGAGCCGGCTGCGGTCCTCGTCGAGCATCACGGCGAAGGTGGAGAACTCCTGCCCGAGCGTCATGGGCACCGCGTCCTGCAACTGCGTACGGCCCATCTTCAGCACGTCACGGAACTCGACGGCCTTGCGTCCGAAGGAGTCCTGCAGCACGGCCATCGCCCGCAGCAGCCCGCGCACCGCGAACACCGTCGCTATCTTGACGGCGGTCGGATAGACGTCGTTGGTCGACTGCCCCAGGTTGACGTCCTCGTTGGGGTGCAGGTACCGGTACTCCCCCTTCCGGTGCCCCATCAACTCCAGCGCCCGGTTGGCGACGACCTCGTTGGCGTTCATGTTCGTCGACGTACCGGCACCGCCCTGGATGACGTCGACGACGAACTGGTCGTGCAGCTTGCCGCCGCGGATCTCCCGGCAGGCGGCGACGATGGCGGCCGCCTTCTCGGGCGCCAGCAGCCCCAGTTCCTCGTTGGCGAGGGCGGCGGCCTCCTTGACGGCGGCCAGGGCCTCGATCAGATGCGGGTACGCGGAGATCGCCATACCGGTGATCGGAAAGTTCTCGGTCGCCCGCAGGGTGTGCACACCCCAGTACGCGTCGACGGGTACATCCCGGTCACCGAGCAGATCGTGTTCGCTGCGACTGGTCATGGGTTCCTGTTCCAAAAGAGTTGAGGGTAAAGCGCCCCGTAAGGGGCGCTGGGGGCACCCCCGGCCGAAGGCCGGGGGAGGAACTGCGCGACCAGCCACACCCGGCCCGCAGCCGCCCGACAACAAAACGACTCGCCCCACTAGGCGCAAACCGCAACCGGCTCCAGCGACCGAACGGGCCGCACACACCCGACCGGCCGCCCGCCCCCGAGCAACGCCTGCCCGGCGAACTCGGTCAGCAGCTCCGGATCCACCCCGGCCCGCGCCAACGCCGCCGCAGCCACCGGCACCCGCGCCCGATCCGCCCCGTCGGCGATCTTCACGGCCACCGCCCGGCCGTCCGCCAGCGCAGCGACCTGCACGCCCTCGAAGCCGTCCTTGGCGAGCAGCCCCGGCACGGCCGCCATCAGCGCGGCCACGTCCCGCCCAGCGCCGGACGCCATCTCGGCGTGCTCCCGCATCGCGTCGGCGACCTTCGCCTCGGGCGTGCCCGGTGCGGCGGCGGCGATCCGCGACACCGCGCGGGCCAGCCCGTGCAGGGAGATGGAGAACAGCGGCGCCCCGCAACCGTCCACGGTCGTCGCCGCCACCCGCTGCCCGGTCAGGTCCTCGACGATCTCGGCGATCGCCTGCTGGAGCGGGTGCGCCGGGTCCAGGTAGTCGTCGAGCGACCAGCCGTTCAGCTTCGCGGTCCACAGCATCGCCGCGTGCTTGCCGGAGCAGTTCTGCGCGAGCCGCGAGGGCTGCCGGCCCTCGCGGATCCAGGTGTCCCGGACCGCGGCACCGTACGGCAGGTCGGGAATGTTGCGCAGATCGTCCTCGGTCAGACCGGCGAGGCCGAGGATGCGCCGGGTCCCGGCGAGGTGGCGTTCCTCGCCGGAGTGGCTGGCGGCGGCCAGCGAGAGCAGGTCGCCGTCGAGGGGCAGCCCGGCCCGCAGCATCGCCACGGCCTGGACCGGCTTGAGGGCCGAGCGGGGGTAGAACGCGGCCTCGATGTCGCCGAGCTGGAACTGGACCCGGCCGTCGGCGTCCAGGACGACGACGGAACCGTAGTGGATGCCCTCGACGACCCCGCCGCGGATGAGGTGGGCGACGGGGGCGTGGAGGGGTTCACGGACGACGGGTGCGGCCGCGGGGGAACTGCTGTACATCACTGCCTGGTCTCGGGTGAGGTGGGACGGACCGGTGCGTGGTTCACGCGTCGGATCCGGCGGACGAGCGCGCGATACGGCCGCGGATGGCGTACCAGCCGGCGACCAGCGCGGCGACGATCAGCGGCAGGCACAGCACGGTGGTGCGTCCGGCGCCGCCGTCGGCGTACATGAGGACCAGGACGGAGGCGAGGAACGCCAGCGTCACGATCTCGGTCCAGGGGGAGCCCGGGAGTCGGTAGCCGGGGCGGGTGAGTTCCCCGTTCTGGGTCTTCCGCCAGAAGAGCAGGTGACAGAGCATGATCATGCCCCAGGTGGCGAGGATGCCGATCGCCGCGAAGTTGAGGACGATCTCGAAGGCGTCGGCGGGGACCACGAAGTTGAGGCCCACACCGAGGACACAGATACCGCTGATGAGCAGGATGCCGCCGTACGGCACCTGGCTGCGGCTCATCTTCGCGGTGAACTTCGGGGCGGAGCCGTTGACGGCCATGGAGCGCAGGATGCGGCCGGTGGAGTAGAGACCGGAGTTGAGCGAGGACATGGCCGCGGTGAGGACGACGAGGTTCATCACTCCGCCGGCCGCCGGGACGCCGATGTGGGAGAGCACGGTGACGAAGGGGCTCTGGCCCGCCGTGTACTTGTTCCAGGGCAGCAGCATCGACAGCAGGACCACCGAGCCGACGTAGAACAGGCCGACCCGCCACATGATCGAGTTGATCGCCTTGGGCATGATCTGCTCGGGGTTCTCGGTCTCACCGGCGGCGACGCCGACCAGTTCCACCGAGGCGTAGGCGAAGACGACGCCCTGGATGATCAGCAGCATCGGGAGCAGGCCGTTGGGGAAGACGCCGCCGTTGTCGGTGATCAGGGAGGGGCCGGGGGTCGCGCCGTCCACGGGGTGCTGGGTCACCAGCAGGAAGATGCCGATGACCATGAAGACGACCAGGGCGCTGACCTTGACGATCGCGAACCAGAACTCCAGTTCGCCGAAGATCTTCACCGAGATCAGGTTCACGGTGAGGACCACGGCCAGGGCTATCAGGGCGATCACCCACTGCGGGATGTCGGAGAACATGCCCCAGTAGTGGGTGTAGGTGGCGACCGCGGTGATGTCGGCGATACCGGTGGTGGCCCAGTTCAGGAAGTACATCCAGCCGGCCGTGTAGGCGCCCTTCTCGCCCAGGAACTCCCGGGCGTACGACACGAAGGCGCCCGAGGACGGGCGGTACAGGACGAGTTCGCCGAGGGCGCGTACGACGAGGAACGCGAAGACTCCGCAGACCGCGTACGCGACGAAGAGGGAGGGTCCCGCGTCGGCGAGGCGGCCGCCGGCGCCGAGGAAGAGGCCGGTGCCGATGGCGCCGCCGATGGCGATCATGTTGACGTGCCGGTGCTTCAGCGACTTGCTGTAGCCGTGGTCGCCGGCGTCGACGTGACGGGACGAGGAGCGCGTCTCGTCTTTGAGGTGCTGTTCGCTCACGCCTCGGTTCCGCCTTCCTTGTGCTGGACCGTGCGCGCGGGGCGCACGATGTGGGTGAGGGTGGTCTCGACGCGGTCCAGGTGGTGGCTCATGGCGTCCACGGCGTCGGATTCGGAACCGTCCATCAGCGCTTCGACGATGGCCCGGTGCTCCCGGTTGGACTGCTCGCGGCGGAATCCGCCCAGTTCGTTGAGGAAGGCCGACTGACGCGCCAGTGCGTCCCGGATCTCCTCGATGACCCGGCGGAACACCGGGTTCTGGGCGGCTTCGGCCACGGCCAGGTGGAAGAGGGTGTCCATCGCGACCCACGCGGTGGTGTCCGTCTCCCGTTCCATGCGGTCGAGCAGATGGGCCAGGTGGTCCAGGTTCTCCGGGGTGCGGCGCAGCGCCGCGTACCCGGCGACCGGGATCTCGATGTGCCGGCGCACCTCCAGCAGGTCGCTGGCCGCGTAGTCGCCGAAGGTGGGGTCCTCGACGGCGTTCGCGACGACGAAGGTGCCCTTGCCGGTCTTGGAGACGGTCAGGCCCATCGTCTGCAGGGCCCGCAGGGCCTCGCGCAGGACGGGCCTGCTGATCTCCAGCGTGCGGCAGAGCTCCGCCTCCGAGGGGAGCTTGTCGCCGATGGCGTACTCGCCGCGCTCGATGGCGCCGCGCAGATGCGCCAGCACCGCCTCCATGGCGCTGATCCGCCGAGGAGGCTGTCCGGCTGTCCGGCTGTCTGACAGGTTCACGGGTGAGATGTTCCGGGTTGCGGGACGAGGCTGTCAAGGTGTCGCGAAAGGAAACATTCACGGGGTGCGACACCTGAATGCACAGGCGTCACACCCCGTGGCGGAGCGGTGACCGGGCGGGCGCCGGGGTGCCCGGCCGGTCAGGCGCTGACGGTCCCGGTGGCGAGCAGGCCGAAGACCGCCAGGCCGATGACGATCCGGTAGATCACGAACGCGTTGAAGGAGTGCTTGGCGACGAACTTCAGCAGCCAGGCGATGGAGCCGTAGGCGACCACGAAGGAGACGATCGTGCCGACGGCCAGCGGTGCGGCGCCGACGCCCGCACCGAGGGCGTCCTTGAGCTCGTAGATGCCGGCGCCGGTCAGGGCCGGGATGCCGAGGAAGAAGGAGAGCCGGGTGGCGGCGACGCGGTCCAGGTCCAGGACGAGCGCGGTGGACATGGTGGCGCCGGAGCGGGAGAAGCCGGGGAAGAGCAGGGCGAGGATCTGCGAGCAGCCGACCAGCATCGCGTCCTTGAAGGAGGTGTCGTCCTCACCGCGCTTGTGGCGGCCCATCTGGTCCGCGCACCACATCACAGCGGACCCGACGATGAGCGAGCCGCCGACCACCCAGAGGGACCCGAGCGCACCGTCGATCAGCGGCTTGGCGGCCAGGCCGACCAGGACGATCGGGATGGTCGCGTAGATGACCCACCAGGCGAACTTGTAGTCGTGGTGGTAGCGCTCCTCCTTGTTGGTCAGACCGCGGAACCAGGCGGAGACGATCCGCTTGATGTCCTTGAAGAAGTAGACCAGTACGGCGGCGATGGCACCCACCTGGATGACGGCGGAGAACCCGACGACGGACTTGTCGTCGACGGGGATGTTCATGAGCCCCTCGGTGATCTTGAGGTGACCGGTGGAGGACACCGGGAGGAACTCCGTCACCCCCTCGACGACACCGAGGACGACGGCTTGACCGACGGAGATGGCGCTCATGGGATCCAGTTCTGCAGAGTTTGGTCGACAGTGCTGTAGACAGTCCTACAGCGCGCGGGTCTGAAGCAAGTTCTACGCCCACAGGGCCTGGGCGATCGCCGCCCCGGCGAAGGCCGCCCCCAGCCCGGCGACGAGACTCGCGACGACGTTGGCCGCAGCGTAGAGCCCCGCGCCGGTCTCGGTCAGCCGCAGTGTCTCGTAAGAGAACGTCGAGTACGTGGTGAGCGCCCCGCACAGGCCGGTGCCCAGCAGGAGCTGGAGGTGCGGGCTCGCGGCGCCGGCCGCGGCCGCGCCGCTCAGGAGGCCCAGGATCAGGCAGCCCGTGACGTTCACGACGAACGTACCCCAGGGGAAGACGGAGTCGTGCCGGGTCTGGACGGCGCGGTCGGTGAGGTAGCGGAGCGGGGCGCCGACGGCGGCACCGAGGACGACCAACAGCCAGTTCACAACGAGTTCTTACCTTCCACGTCCGCTTCGCCCGGGTTGTCCGTCCGGCCGACGTACCTGATGACCTCGCAGTCGTCCAAGGTCACCAAGCCTTCGGTCACCAGCTCGTCGAGCTGTGGCAGGAACGCCCGGATCCGCTCCTCGGTGTCCACGACCACGACCGCCACCGGCAGGTCCTCGCTGAGCGACAGCAGCCGGGAGGTGTGGATGCGGGAGGAGGCACCGAAGCCCTCGACCCCCCGGAAGACGCTGGCGCCCGCGAGACCGGCCGTGTGGGCGCGGTGCACGATCTCGCTGTAGAGGGGCCTGTGGTGCCAGGTGTCGTCCTCGCCGACGTAGACGGTCAGGCGCAGGGCGCGGCCGGTCAGTCTCGTCATCGCTGCCTCCGGGTGAGCACACGGCGGGTCGCGGTGGCCGCGCACCACACCGCCGTCAGGGCCGCGCACAGGGTCGCGGCGAGATAGGCGAGGCCGGTGGCGGGCCTGCCGTGGTCGACCAGTTTCTGGATGTCGACGGCGTAGGTGGAGAAGGTGGTGAAGCCGCCGAGGACACCGGTGCCGAAGAAGGGCCGGACCAGGCGGTGCGCGGGCAGCCCCTCGGTGGTCAGGACCAGGAAGGCACCGATCACCGCGCAGCCGATGACGTTCGTCCAGAAGGTCGCCCAGGGGAACCCGCCCGCGGCGGTGGGCAGGGCCAGGGCCAGGGCGTAACGGGCCACCGCGCCGATCGCGCCGCCGGCCGCGACCACCGCGACGACCGGGGCCTGGGTGCGCCATTCGGACCGACGCCGGGGGGTCGGCTGGACATGGAGGCTCTCGGCTTCCGGGGCTGTCATGGGTCGTACGTCTCCTGTTCGGGCACCGCCCCGACGGGTGCTACAGGTTACCGCCGGGCGTACCCGCAGGTCACTTCGCGGTGGGCGCCGTGCAGACGGCGACACCGGGCTCCCAGACGCTGCCGAGGACCAGGAGCCGGCCGGTCACGCAGACACTGGTGGCCATCCGGAAGCCGGAGCGCTGCCGGGCGAGGTGGTGGACGACGCGGCCGTCGTCGTCGAGGGCCATGACGGCGATGGTGCCGACCGGGCGGTAGGGGGCGTGCACGGCGGCACGGGCGGCCGCCCGGCGCACCGCGGACGGGGTGCGGTGCAGGAGGTCGAGCGGGGGGTTGCGCGGCCCGGCGAGGGCCACCCAGGTGAGCTCGCCGTCCCGCCACATGTTGTCGGGCATGCCCGGCAGTTCGGCGAAGAACTCGGCGCGGCCGGCGCGCGGGCCCGTGAGCCAGTACCGGGTCAGCCGGTACGCGCCGGTCTCGGCGACGATCAGAAAGGTGCCGTCGCCGCTCACCGCCAGCCCGTTGGCGAACTGGAACCCCTCGCAGGCCACTTCGGGGGCCCGGGCGCCGGGGGCGAGGCGCAGCAGGCGGCCGGTGCCGCTGTGCTCGACGATGTCGCCGACCCACTGGTGCAGGGGGAAGCGACGACTGGCGACCGTGAAGTACGCGGTGCCGTCGGGCAGGGCGACCACATTGCTCGCGAACCGCAGCGGCTCGCCCTCGACCGAGTCGGCGAGGACGCGCACCACGCCGTCGGCGAGTCCGACGCGCAGCAGGCCGCGCTCCGCGTCGCACACCAGCAGGTCGCCGTCCGGGAGGAGTTCGAGTCCCAGCGGGCGGCCGCCGGTCTCCGCCAGCACCCGCACCCGGACGGTGTCCGGGTCGCCGAGGCCGTCCAGGCGCAGGATGCGGCCGTCCTCGACGCCGGTCAGGACCCGCCCGTCCGGATCCGTGACCACGTCCTCCGGGCCTCGGCCGCCGACGGCGACGTAGTGGAGGGGGACGAGGCGCGTGGGTCGGTCCATGGGCCCCATGGTGGCAGTCGGCGGCGCCGCCCGGCGACCCGCGAACCGGCCCCGTTTCACCAGCCCTTTTCGAACAGCCGGGCCACCTCGGCGATCCGGATGTCGTCACGCCGGTAGTAGACCCGGTGCCGGATGCGCTTGGCGCGCAGCAGGCCGAGCCGGGTCAGCAGGTCCAGATGGGTGCCGGCGACCCGACGGGAGACTCCGAGCTTCGCGGCGACGGCCCGGACACTGACGCCGTCCTCGGCGAGGTCCGCGTGGCGCTGGGGCGGGAAGTGGGCCGCCGGATCCTTGAGCCAGTCCAGAATGTCCAGGCGGCTTGCGCTCTTGGCGTTCCTCAGCATCCGACCGGCCTCCGTCCCTGCCTCCTCGTAGTTGGTGATGCCCACCTTTCCGCAGCCGAAGCCACCACGTCCGGGGCTCGGTGCGCGATGTCCGAGAAGGGACGTCCGGGCAGGGCGGAGGGGCCCGGCCGTCCCCTTACGGCCGGGCCCCCCGTCAGTGGTGGTTCAGCGGTGGCTGAACCACGCCATGGAGGACAGCGCCCTGTCGTCGTAGCCGAACAGGGCCTGGTTCTCCCAGCCGTTGCCCGAGGTGGCGTCGGTCGGGTCCCAGCCGTTGCCGGTGACGGCGGTCCAGGTCGCCTCCCAGTAGAAGACGCCGAGCCCACGGCCGTTCGGGACGGCCTCCACGATGTTCGCGACGGCGTTCATCCAGGCCAGCTGACCGGCCGCGCTGGCCGGGTAGCCGGTGACCAGTTCGCCGCCGGTGTCTATCTGGTTCTCCAGCGAGTCGTCCTGGGCGAGGGTGAACGGGTAGGCGGTCTCGGCGATGAACACCGGCTTGGCGTAGCGGGAGGCCACGTCGTCCAGGGTGGTCTGGGCGGCGGCCAGTGAGCCGTGCCAGTAGCCGTAGTACGACAGCCCGATCACGTCGTAGTCGATGCCGTAGGTCTTGGCGTTGTCGAACCACCAGCGGACCGTGGCGTCGTCGCCCGCGTTGGCCAGGTGCAGGGCGACCCGGGTGGCGGAGGAGACCGCCTTGGCGGCGCTGTAGCCGGAGTTGATCAGGCCGGCGAGCTGCGACCAGTTGTCGGTGGAGCCCTCGGACCAGAGCATGCCGCCGTTGATCTCGTTGCCGATCTGGACCATGTCGGCGGTGGTGCCCTGGGCCTTCAGCGCGCTCAGGACGTCGTAGGTGTGGTTGTAGACGTCGGTCTTGAGCTGGCTGTAGGAGTGGCCGGTCCAGGCGGCGGGCTTGGTCTGCTTGCCCGGGTCGGCCCAGCTGTCCGAGTAGTGGAAGTCGACCAGCAGCTTCATGCCGGCCGCCTTGATCCGCTTGGCCATGGCCAGCACGTGCGCCTTGTCGTTGTAGCCGTCGGCCGGGTTGACCCAGACCTTCAGGCGCGCGTAGTTCATGCCGGCGTTCTTCAGGATGGTGACCGCGTCTCCGGTGGTGCCGGAACTGGTCTTGTAGACACCGCCCTTGGCCTCGCTCTTGGCCAGTGACGAGATGTCGGCGCCCTTGATCGACAGCCCCGTCGAGCCAGACGCGAACGTCACGTCGTCGACGTTGATCCAGTTGCCCGCGTTGGCGTCGGAGTAGAAGCTGACCGTGCACTGGTTGTTGGTGACCGCGATCGAGGTGACGATCCGGATCCAGCTGCTCGTGGAGACCGGCAGGTCGGTCCGCTGCTCCGAACTGCCGCAGTTCTTCAGGGACATGTAGGCGGAGTTCTGGCCGCCGCTGGAGCGGACCCAGGCGGTGAGCGTGTAGTTCCCGTTGGTCAGCCCCGACAGGTACTGGTACGTCTCCACCTTGTAGGCGGAGGCCGAGTACTGGCTCAGGCGGTAACTGCCGCCGTGGCCACCGGACTCGGTGTACGAGGCACCCGTGTCGCCGTACTCCGACCAGCCGGTGGGCGTGGCCACGCCCGCACCGTCGGATTCGAAGCCGCCGTTGGTGAGGGTGGCGGCCGCCTGGGCGGTTGTGGCGGGAAGGGCGGTGAGGGCGAGCCCGGCCAGGAGCGGCAGCAGCAGGGCTCTGATGGTGCGTCTGGGATGGAACATCATCGTCCGTCGTCCCTTCGACGTGACTGGGGAGGGGGTGTCCTCCGGCGAACCGGAGGAGGACCCCTCCGCCCGCGGCTCTCGTGGCACGCGCGGACGGAGGGGAGTCTCGGCGGACCGGGCGCGGCGGACCGGTCCGCGGCCGGGTCAGCCGTCGAGCCGTACGACCCTGACGGCGCCCGCGGGAACCGCGAGCCGGCCCGCGGCGCGTTCGCCCGTGAGCAGCTCGGTGCCGTGCGCCTCCAGCGGCACCTTGGCGTCGGTGGCGGTGTGGTTGATCGCGAACACGAAGGTGCCGGACTCGCCGGTGCGGCGGACCACCTCGACGTCGCGGGGCAGTTCGGCCCGGGGAGCGATCCGGGCGTCCTCGGCGGCCCGGCCGAGCAGCGCGTCCAGGCCGTGCGCGTCCAGGCGGGTCGACACGTACCAGGCGACGCCCTCCCCCAGCCGGTGCCGGGTGACCGCCGGCCGGCCGGCGGCGAGACCGTCGGCGTAGGTCCAGACGGTCTCGGCGCCGCGCGGGACGACGAACTCGGTCCACACGTCGCCGGTCAGCTCGGAGTCTTCGGGGCCGGCCAGCCGTACCCGCTGGTCCTTCAGCAGCGGTGAGAACTCCTCCACGGTGAGGCCCAGGGTCTCGCGCAGGGCGCCCGGGTGGGCGCCTTCGTGGACGGCGTCGTGCTCGTCGACGATCCCGGAGAAGTACGAGACGACGAGGGTGCCGCCGTCGTCGACGTACTCCCTGAGGTTGTTCCCGGCCGCCTCCGTCATCAGGTACAGGGCCGGTACGACGACAAGGGGATAGGCCGACAAGTCGCTTTCCGGGTGGGCGAAGTCGACGGTGAGGTGACGGTCGTAGAGGGCCTCGTAGAAGGCGTCGGCGCGCTCGCGCGGGTCGTGGTCCTCGCTGGGGCGCCACTGGAGGTTCTGCGCCCACCAGGACTGCCAGTCCCACAGGACGGCGACGTCGGCCCGGGTGCGGGTGCCCTTGATCAGGTTCAACGAGTCGAGGGACGCGCCCAGTTCGACGACCTCACGCCAGACCCGGGTCTCGGTGCCGCCGTGCGGGAGCATCGCGGAGTGGAACTTCTCGGCGCCGCGCCGGGACTGCCGCCACTGGAAGAACATCGCGCCGTCCGAGCCACGGGCCACGTGGGCGAGGGAGTTGCGGGCCATCTGGCCGGGCGCCTTGGCCGGATTGCGGGGCTGCCAGTTGACCCCCGACGTGGAGTGCTCCAGGAGCAGCCAGGGGGCGCCGGCGGCGACGGACCGGGTGAGGTCGGCGGCCATGGCGAGGTTGACGTGGGTACGGCGGCCGTCGGTGATCAGGTAGTGGTCGTTGGTGACCAGGTCGACCTCGCGGCCCCAGGCCCAGTAGTCCATCGAGTCGCACTGGCTGAGGGCGGTCATGAAGTTGGTGGTCACCGGGACGCCGGGCGAGAGGCGGTGCAGGATGTCCCGTTCCATCCGGAAGTTCTCGCGGATGGTGGCGTCGGCGAACCGCTTGTAGTCGAGGGCCTGGCCCGGGTTGCCGACGGTCGGGGTGGCGCGCGGGGGGTTGATCTGCCCGAGGTCCGTGTAGTGCTGGCCCCAGAAGGCCGTGCCCCAGGCCGCGTTGACCGCGTCGACCGTGCCGTACGTGTCCGCGAGCCAGCGGCGGAAGTGCGCGGCGCAGGAGTCGCAGTAGCAGGCCGAGACGGGGACGCCGTACTCGTTGTGGACGTGCCAGAGCGCGAGGGCCGGGTGGTCGCCGTAGCGCTCGGCCAGGCGCGTGGTGATGGCGGCGGCGGCCGTGCGGTAGTCGGCGTTGGAGTGGCAGACGGCGCCGCGGGAGCCGAACTCGTGGCGCATGCCCTCGGCGGTGACCGGCAGGGCCTCGGGGTGCGCCCGGTAGAACCAGGCGGGCGGCACCACCGTGGGCGTGCCGAGGTCGACGCGGATGCCGTTCTCGTGCAGCAGGCCGAGGACCCGGTCGAGCCAGCCGAAGTCGTACTCCCCCGGCGCCGGCTCGAGGAGGGCCCAGGAGAAGATCCCGACGCTCACCATCGTGACCCCGGCCTCGCGCATCAGCCGGACGTCCTCCTGCCAGACGCTCTCCGGCCACTGCTCGGGGTTGTAGTCCCCACCGAAGGCGAGCCTGGTGAGGCCCCTGGGGCTGGTGTCCGGCATGGATCTCTCCCGTTTAATCGATCATTTGGGAACGTGCACACACATCGTCGGCGGCGTGCGCCCAACATAACCGCACAGCAACAACCATTGACAAGTGTCCGGGATGTTTCTCTACTGTGAACGCTCACAGAGCAGGGCACGGACTCGCGTCGGGCGAGGATCCGGGTCTGAGAACGCTCACAGCATCTGCAGGGCAGGTTCCCGCGACGGGCGGGGACCCAGGTCAGGGGAGAGATCCATGCCGCACACGAAGCGCCGCCGCCTCGTGACAACCGCCGTCGCCGTCTCGCTCGGCGCCACCGCCCTCGCCGCCTGCGGCTCGTCCGACGACAGCAAGGCCGACTCGGGACCGGTCTCGCTGACGTACTGGGCGTGGGCCCCCGGTATGGACAAGGTCGTCGACCTCTGGAACAAGGGCGAGGGCAAGAAGGACCAGATCACCGTCACGGTGAAGAAGCAGGCCTCCGGCGACACCCTGGTCACCAAGATCCTCACCGCGCACAAGGCGAAGAACGGCCCCGACCTGGTGCAGGCCGAGTACCAGGCACTGCCGACGCTGGTCAGCAACGACGCCGTCGCCGACATTTCCAAGACGGTCGGCGACGCGAAGTCGAAGTTCGCCGACGGCGTCTGGCAGCAGGTCACGCTGGGCACGGACGCGGTGTACGCGGTGCCGCAGGACATCGGCCCGATGATGTTCTACTACCGCGCGGACCTGTTCAAGAAGTACGGCCTGAAGGTCCCCACCACCTGGGACGAGTTCGCCCAGACCGCCCGCGCCCTGAAGAAGAAGGCGCCGGACGTCGACCTCACCACCTTCTCCGCCAACGACTCCGGTCTCTTCGCGGGCCTCGCCCAGCAGGCCGGCGCCAAGTGGTGGACCACCTCCGGTGACAAGTGGAAGGTCGCCATCAACGACGCGGCCACCCAGAAGGTCGCGAAGTTCTGGGGCGGCCTGGTCAAGGAGGGCGCGATCGACAACCAGCCGATGTACACCCCGGCCTGGAACAAGGCGCTGGACACCGGAAAGCAGATCGCCTGGGTCTCCGCGGTGTGGGCGCCGGGCACGCTGACCACGGCCGCGCCCGACACCAAGGGGAAGTGGGCGATGGCCCCGCTCCCCCAGTGGTCCGCCGACCAGGACGTCACCGGCAGCTGGGGCGGCTCCTCCACCGCCGTCACCACCGACTCCAAGCACCAGGAGGCCGCCGCCAAGTTCGCCGCCTGGCTGAACACCGACGGCGACGCGCTCAACGCGCTGGCCAAGGAGAGCGGCATCTACCCGGCGTCCAGCTCGGCCCAGCTCAGCGGCGCCTTCTCGAACCCGCCGGAGTACTTCTCCGACCAGGCCGACTTCTACACCGAGGCCGCCAAGATCGCGGGGACCACGGCCCCCTCCGCCTGGGGCCCGAACGTGAACGTCGCCTACACGACCTTCAACGACGCGTTCGGCGCCGCCGCCAAGAACAAGTCGGACTTCGTGACCGCCCTGAACACCATGCAGGACGCCACGGTCGCCGACATGAAGAAGCAGGGCTTCGAGGTCTCGCAGTGACCAGCCCCACCGTCCGGAGGTCGTACGGGGTCAAGGGGGCCCCGTACGCCCACCCGTCTCCCACCACCACCCTCAAACGAGCGCGGAGCGCCCCCTACTTTTTCCTCGTCCCCGCCGCGGTCCTGTTCGCACTGTTCTTCGCGCTGCCCATCGGGTACGCGGTCTGGCTCAGCTTCCGCAAGGTGCACGTCTCCGGCCTCGGCCTGGGCGCGGGCGCCCGCAGCGAGGTCTGGGCCGGCCTGGAGAACTACCGCGATGCCCTCACCGACAGCGAGTTCTACGCCGGTGCCCTGCGCGTCCTCGGCTACGGCTGCATCGTCGTCCCGGTGATGCTGGGCCTCGCCCTGCTGTTCGCCCTGATGCTCGACTCCGAGCGGGTCCGCCTCGCCCCCTTCACCCGGCTCGCGATCTTCCTGCCGTACGCCGTCCCGGGCGTGGTGGCCGCGCTGCTGTGGGGCTTCCTGTACCTCCCGGACGTCAGCCCCTTCTATTACCTGCTCGACAAGTTCCACCTGCCACAGCCGAACCTGTTGGACGGCGGGCCGCTGTACCTGGCCCTGTCCAACATCGCGGTCTGGGGCGGCACCGGCTTCAACATGATCGTCATCTACACCTCGCTCAGGTCCATTCCGGTCGAGGTGTACGAGGCGGCCAAGCTGGACGGCGCCACCCCGCTGGGGACCGCCCTGCGGATCAAGATCCCGATGGTGGCGCCCTCGCTGGTGCTGACCTTCTTCTTCTCGATCATCGCGACGCTCCAGGTGTTCAACGAGCCGATGACCCTCAAGCCCCTGACCAACTCGGTCAGCACGACCTGGAGTCCGCTGATGAAGGTGTACGTCGACGCCTTCGCCAAGGGGGACATCTACTCGGCATCGGCCGAGGCGACCCTGATCGCCCTCGCCACGCTGGCGTTGTCCTTCGGGTTCCTGCGGGCCGCGAACCGCCGCAACAAGCAGGAGGCAGCACCGTGAGTTCTCTTGCCGTCCGCAAGGCCGCACCGGCGGCCGGCACGACGCCCGGCACCGCCCAGGGGCCGCCGCTGCGCCGCCGTGTCGCCCTGATCCCGACGGCCGTCCTCCTGCTGGGCGCGGCCTACACGCTGCTGCCGGTCGCCTGGGTCGTGATCGCGTCCACCAAGTCCGGCAGCGAACTGTTCTCCACTTTCACGTTCCTGCCCGGCTCCGGCTTCGCCCAGAACCTCAAGGACCTCACCACCTACCGGGACGGCATCTACTGGCAGTGGATGGCCAACTCCGCCCTGTACGCCGGTCTCGGTGCCGTGGTCTCGACGTGCGTGTCGGCGGTCAGCGGCTACGCCCTCGCCGTCTACCGGTTCAGGGGCCGCGAGGCGATCTTCAACGTGCTGCTCGCCGGTGTGCTGATGCCCCCGGTCATCCTGGCCATCCCGCAGTACCTGCTGCTCGCCAAGGCGAACCTCACGGACTCCTACCTGTCCGTGCTGCTCCCCCAGATCCTCGCCCCGTACGGTGTCTACCTCTCACGGATCTACGCGGCCGCGGCCGTCCCCGCCGACGTGGTGGAGGCCGGACGGATGGACGGGGCCGGCGAGTGGCGGATCTTCACCCGGATCGCGCTGCCGATGATGATCCCGGGCATGGTGACGGTGTTCCTGTTCCAGTTCGTGGCCATCTGGAACAACTTCCTGCTGCCGTACATCATGCTGAGCAACGACGAGCGGTTCCCGCTCACGCTCGGTCTGTACACGCTCCTGATGCAGGGCGCCAACACTCCGGCCCTCTACACCCTGGTGATCACCGGCGCGTTCCTGGCCGTGCTGCCGCTGATCGCGCTCTTCCTCGTCATTCAGCGGTTCTGGAGCCTTGACCTGCTGTCCGGGGCCGTAAAGTCATGACCATGAGCAGTAGTGCGGGGGGTCGCCGCAGACCGCCGACGATCCACGACGTGGCCCGTGAGGCCGGTGTCTCACGGGGCACGGTCTCGCGGGTGCTCAACGGCGGCCACTACGTCAGTCCCGCCGCGCAGGAGGCGGTCAACAACGCCATCCGCAGGACGGGTTACGTCGTGAACCGGCACGCCCGTTCGCTGATCACCGGCCGTTCGGACTCGGTGGGCTTCCTGCTGACTGAACCCCAGGAGCGGTTCTTCGAGGACCCCAACTTCAATGTGCTGCTGAGCGGTTGCACGAAGGCGCTGGCCGGGCACGACATCCCGTTGCTGCTGATGCTGGCGGGCACGAAGGACGAACGGCGCCGGATCACGCGGTACATCACGGCCGGGCACGTCGACGGGGTGCTGCTGGTCTCCAGCCACTCCGGCGATCCGGTCGCGGAGGAGCTGCGCCAGGCGGGGGTGCCGCTGGTCGCCTGCGGCAAGCCGATCGGCCTCGGTTCGAAGGTCGGCTACGTGGCCGCCGACGACCGGGACGGCGCCCGGGACATGGTCCGGCATCTGCTGGCCGTGGGCCGCCGCAGGATCGGCATGATCACCGGCCCGCTGGACACCCCCGGCGGTGTCGAGCGGCTCGCCGGGTACCGCGAGGTCCTCACCGAGGCGGGCGTCGAGTTCGACGAGGCGCTCGTCGTGTCCGGGGACTACAGCCGGGCGAGCGGTGCGGCCGGGGCCGAGCGGCTGCTCGCCCAGGCACCGGACCTGGACGCGGTGTTCGTGGCCTCCGACCTGATGGCGCAGGGCGTGCTGACGGTGCTGGAGCGGGCCGGGAAGCGGGTGCCGGAGGACATCGCCGTCGGCGGCTTCGACGACTCTCCGGTGGCGACCGAGGTGAGCCCGGCGCTCACCACGATCCGGCAGCCCTGGGACCGGATCAGCGCCGAGATGGTGCGGGTGCTGCTCGCGCAGATCGGCGGGGAGGATCCGGCGGCGGTGATCCTGCCGACGGAGCTGGTGGTGCGCGACTCGGCGTGAGCCGGGTCGGGCGCCGCAGGGGGTGCCGGGAAAGGCCGTCGGGCGTCTGCCGCGCCGTCGTGGCCGGTCGCGCAGTTCCTCGCGCCCCTGACGGGGGCGCGTCGCCGGGGGCCGGCAACCGGTCAGGATCGGAGAAGCCGCCGTGGGCGTCCCCCGCTTAGCGTGGGATCACCGACCGAGAACGCGTCGGGACTCGCAGTGCGACAAGGAGAAGGTCCCATGACCGCAGGCATCCAGACGATCATCTACCCCGTGAAGGACGCGGAGCGCGCCAAGGCCGTGTTCGGTGCGCTGCTGGGCGTCGAGCCGTACGCCGACACGCCGTACTACATCGGGTACAAGGCCGCCGGGCAGGACGTCGGCCTCGACCCCAACGGGCACGCCCAGGGGCTCACCGGGCCCACGCCGTTCTGGCACGTCACCGACCTGCGGGAGCGGCTCGCGGCGCTGCTGGCGGCGGGTGCCGAGCTGGTGCAGGACGCGCGGGACGTCGGCAACGGGCGACTGATCGCCTCGGTGAAGGACGCCGACGGCAACATGGTGGGGCTGCTCCAGGACCCGGTCGCCTGAGCGCAGGACCGCATGCACCCGCACTAGTTGCACACTCAACAATTGGCTGGATCAGTGCTACCGTGCGGGTATGGCAGTCAAGACGGCGGAGGCCCGGCTCGAAGACCGGTGGCGGGACATCCTGTCGGTGCACGCGCGCACGATGTGCGAGATCGACCGGGTGCTGCATCCGCACGGGCTCGGCGCGAGCGACTTCGAGGTGCTCGACCTGCTGGCCACCGAGACGCCCGCCGAGGGTGACCACTGCCGGGTGCAGAACCTGGTCGGACGGGTGCATCTGAGCCAGAGCGCGCTGTCCCGGCTGATCGGCCGGCTGGAGAAGGACGGCCTGGTGGAGCGGTCGGTCTGTGTCGAGGACCGGCGGGGCGTGTGGGTCGCGCTCACCGCCAAGGGCCGCGCCCTGCACGCGGAGGTACGGCCGTTGCAGCGGGCGGTGCTGGAGCGGATGCTGGAGCACCCCGCGGACCAGTAGTGCCTCGTCGGGCGCTGCCGCCCTTCAGAGAGCGAACTCGATTCCGTCCGGGAGGACTTCGACGCCTTCCGCGGCCACCTGGGCGCGGGCCCCGGAGGCCGGGTCGAGCAGCGGGTTCGTGTTGTCGAGGTGGGTGTAGATCCGGCGGGTGCGCGGGTGGCGGGCCAGGGCGGCGAGGCTGCCGTGCCGACCGGAGACGGGCAGATGGTCCCTGGCCGCCTGCCGGGGACCGGAGCGGGCCTTGGCGCCCGCCTCGTCCGCGCTGAAGAAGGTGCCGTCCAGCAGGACGCAGTCCGCCTCCGCGCACAGCTCGTCGAGACTCTCGCTCCAGGCACCGACGCGGGGCGCGTAGAGCAGCACTCCCCCGGTGGCCAGGTCCTCGATCCGGTACGCCGTGACCCAGCGGCCGTCGGCCTCGGCGAGCCCGGGCGGCAGGTACGTCGGGGTCCTGGGGCCCATCGGGTGGGCGGTGACCACCAGCCCGCCGGCCAGCACGAACCCGCCGTCGGCCAGGCTGTCGGCCCACTCCCAGGGGGCGTGGCGGTCGAGGGCGGCACGGGCGGGAGCCAGCACCGTGCGTACCGGCGGGGCCGCGTACACCTTGAGGTCCGGCGCGCCGCGCAGCACGCTCAGGCCGGTGACGTGGTCGGCCTCCGCGTCGGTGAGCAGCACCCCGCGCACCGGGGTCTCCCGGGGACCGGGCCCCGGCCACAGCGCGGTGGTGGCGGTGAGCTGGGCGCGGATGTCCGGGGAGGCGTTGAGCAGCCACCAGTCCCGGCCGTTGCCGGTCAGGGCGACGCACTCCTGGGTACGGGAGGGCAGCTTGCCGTCCCGGGCGGCGGCGCACAGCGCGCAGGCGCAGTTCCACCGCGGGAACCCGCCGTCGGCTGCGGTGCCCAGCAGGACGACCCTCACGACGATCCGCCCCTCTCGCTCTCCCCGGCCCCTGGTGGGATCTTCCCTCCGGACGGGCCTCGCTACCCGCGGGCGGGGGGAACTTCCGGCCGACCTTCACCGGGCCGCCGGTCCACCGGCCGGCGGGGCGGGATCGGCTCCGACGGGAAGTCGCGCGGGCCGGTCCACAGGGCCGGTACGGCGTCGCAGCGGCGGCACAGCTCGTAGGCGACGGCCTCGTAGTTGACCCGCCAGCCGTGGAAGTGCGGCCAGGCCTCCGCGGTGGAGCGCTCGGCCCGGAAACCGGTCCTCTCCAGCATGGCCACGGCCGCCTCGAACTCCGCGTAGGTCAGGTGGATAGGGGCGTCGGGGGCCGGGTCGGCCTCGAAGGTGGCCCGCACCGAGGCGGCGATGTCGCGCAGCGCGGTGAAGCCGGCGCGCAGCACCAGACGGGCCGCCGGCGGCGCGCTGCCGGGAGCGAGGGCGAGCTGCATGGCCGCCGCGTCCATGACGGCGATCAGGCCGACCAGCCAGCTGCGGTAGGGGCGGGGCGAGCGGAACGCCAGCAGGACGGGGTAGGTCGCGTGACTCTCCCCCATGTCCGCGGCCAGCCGCTCCCAGGCCCGGTACAGCTCGGGCAGCGCGGTCTCGGTGTCGACCAGCCACTGCCGGGCGAGGATCTCCGGCCCCCAGGCGGGCTCGCCGGCCCGGGACTGGAGCAGGGTCACCTCCAGTTCGCGGCGGTTGTAGGCCGCGTACAGCGTGGGGAGGTAGGCGATCTGCAGGGCGATGACGACGGGGCCGGTGGCGGCGGCGACGAAGTCCAGCGCGGACAGCCGCAGCCGGGCGCCGCTGGCGAACCCGAGGGTGAACAGGCTGGAGCCGGCCTCGCGGAACGCGGTGCTCCAGGACAGCGGGGACAACGCGTACAACAGCATCCCGAAGCCGAGGAACGCACCGCCCAGCCAGGCGGCGAGCATGCCGACCAGCATCAGGGGCGCGAGCCAGGTCTGGGCGCGGTCGATGGCGCGGTAGCCGCCCCGGTGGGCGAGGAGGCAGAGCACCCGGCGCAGGGTCGACCACAGCCGGTACACCAGCACGGAGTACAGGCCTCTGGGGACCACGAGCGTGCGCAGGATGCTGCGCAGGACCAGGATCAGTACCAGGCCCCCGGCCACCCCGGAGATCCATTCCATGGCGCCATTGTGGCCCGCACGGCGGCCTCCCGGTGACCGGGGCCCTGCGTCGTGTCAGCCCGCCGACGGGGCGAGCAGGGTCCGCACTCCCTCCGAGGTGAGTGTCAGCGCGTGCGCGGAGCTGCCGTCGATCGCGAGCGAGAGGTTGTCCTCCGGCCACTGCGAGGCGAGCGCGCCCAGCGGCACCACGCGGTAGCGGGAGACGGTCGGCAGCAGACCGGTCAGTTCTCCTTCCGAGGTGAACACGGGGACGACGGGGTCGCCGTCGGGCCGTTCCAGGACCGGCAGCGCGATCACCGCGGGGTCGGCCGCCTCGCCGGCGTCGTCCGGCACCGGGACGAGCACGTCGCTGTGGGCGAGCGTGTCCAGGGCGGTGCGGTCCTCGGCGTTCGCGGCCAGTGTGTCGAGCGCCCGCTGGGCCGGCGTCGGGAAGTCGTCGTGTGCGGGTGTCTCCATGGTAGATCCCCAGATAGGTGGTGGTACCGGCCGTCTCCGGCAGGTCGCCGGGCGGCCACGGCTCGCGTACCCGATCGGCGCCGGGGCATGCGCCCGGGGTCCCGTGCACCGAGACCGGTCGCGCGGCCGCGCCCGCGGCGCGCCCCGACCGGCGGGTTCTGGTCCGTGCGGTGCGAAAACCACCGTCCGGGGTGACAGGGGCGGAACCGGGGGGTGGTGTAGAGGCAGTTCCCGGCGGCACGTGCCTCGCGCTCCCTCCCCTGGCATCACTCACCGCCGGTGACCAGGGGTAGGGCTAGCCGCGGAAGGTGACGGTCCGTATGCGAACCGTCACTGCCGCGACAGGAGGGAAGGAACGTCATGTCGGTCGAGACCGGTACGGCGCCCGGGGCGGGCGCCGACGAGCGGGAGCAGCAGAGCCTCGGGACCGCGGCGGCACGGAACCTCACGACGACGACCAAGTCCGCACCGCAGATGCAGGAGATCAGCTCACGGTGGCTGACCCGGATGCTGCCGTGGGTGGAGGTGCCCGGCGGGACGTACCGCGTGAACCGCAGGCTGTCCTACCGGGTCGGGGACGGCCGGGTGACCTTCGTCCAGACCGGCTCCCGGGTCGCCGTGATCCCCGACGAACTGGCGGAGCTGCCGCTGCTGCGCGGCTTCGAGGACGGCACCGCGCTCCAGGCCCTGGCGGCGCGGTTCGAGCAGCGGGACTACGCGCCGGGACAGGTGATCGTGACGGCGGGACGGCCCGCCGACCACGTCTACCTGATCGCGCACGGCAAGGTGGAACGGATCACCGAGGGCCCTTACGGCGAGGAGGCGGTCGTCGGGCTGCTGACGGACGGTGACCACTTCGGCGGCCGGGTGCTCGCCGGCCCGGACGGCGCCTGGGGGTTCACGGCCCGCGCCGCGACCTCGACCACCGTGCTGAAACTGCCGTATCGGGCGTACGCGGAGGTGACCGGCCGGCACGCCGGCCTGCGGGCGCACGTGGAACTGGCGAGACGCGACGGGCACCGGGACACCAACGCCTTCGGTGAGGCCGAGGTCAGGCTGAGCGCGGGCCATGTCGGCGAGCCGGACGTCCCGCACACCTTCGTCGACTACGAGCCGGCGCCGCGCGAGTACGAACTGAGCGTCGCCCAGACGGTGCTGCGCGTCCACTCCCGGGTGGCCGACCTCTACAACCAGCCGATGAACCAGACGGAGCAGCAGCTCAGGCTCACCGTGCAGGTGTTGCGGGAACGTCAGGAGCACGAGCTGGTCAACAACCGGGACTTCGGCCTGCTCCACAACGCCGACCACGGGCAGCGGATCTCCACCCACGCGGGCCCGCCGACCCCGGACGACCTCGACGAGCTGCTCGGCATGCGGCGCGACACGACCCACCTGTTCGCGCACCCCAAGGCGATCGCCGCGTTCGGCCGCGAGTGCAACAGGCGCGGTCTGTACGTCGGCAGCGTCGAGGTGGGCGGCCACCGCCTTCCGGCCTGGCGCGGTGTCCCGCTGCTTCCCTGCGGCAAGATCCCGGTCTCCGAGACCCGCACCTCCGCCATCATCGCGATGCGCGTCGGCGAAGAGAACCAGGGCGTGGTCGGCCTCTTCCAGACCGGCCTCCCCGACGAGGTGGAACCGGGCCTGAACGTCCGCTTCATGGGCATCAACGATCAGGCCGTCGCCTCCTACCTGGTCAGCACCTACTACTCGGCCGCGGTCCTGGTCCCCGACGCCCTCGGCGTCCTGGAGAACGTGGAGGTGTCACGCCGGGACTGAGGACCCGCATTTCCCCCACGCGCGGGCGCCGCCCCGGCCGGTCCGCGGCGACGCGTGCCCCTGGGCCTGGGCCGGCTACTCGGGCCGGGCGGCGAAGAGTTCCGCGAACCGCTCCGCGCCCACGTTGCCGCCGGAGAGGATGACGCCGATCCGGCGCGGCAGCGGCGCCATCCGGCGGGCCAGCAGCGCGGCCAGACCGCTGGCACCGCTCGGCTCCAGGACGGTCTTCAGCCGCTCGAAGGCGAACCGCATCGCGTCCCGGATCTGGTCGTCGCTCACCAGCGAGACGCCGTCCACCAGGCGCCGGTTGACGGAGAAGGTCAGCTCGCCGGGGATGTCCGCGGCCTGGCCGTCGGCGATGGTCCTGGGCACCGGGACGGAGACCCGCCGGCCCGCCTCCAGAGACCGCTTGGTGTCGTCCCCGGCCTCCGGCTCGATCCCGACGATCCGGATCGCGGGCAGCAGCCCCTTGGCCGCGGTGGCGCTTCCGGCGATCAGCCCGCCGCCCCCGACCGGAACCACCAGGGCGTCCAGCTCGCCGACCTCCTCGATGAGTTCGAGGGCGGCCGTGCCCTGCCCCGCGATCACGTGCGGGTGCTCGTACGGCGGGACCAGGGCGAGCCCACGGTCGGCGGCCAGGGCCTCGCCGATCGCGACCCGGTCACCGGTGTAGCGGTCGTAGGTCACGATCTCCGCGCCGTATCCGGCCGTCGCCGCCAGCTTCGCGCGCGGGGTGTCCTCGGGCATCACGATGACGGCGGTGGTGCCGAGTTCGCGGGCGGCGAGGGCGACGGCCTGGGCGTGGTTGCCCGAGGAGTAGGCGGCGACCCCCTTGGCCAACTGCTCGGCGGGCAGCCGGGACACCGCGTTGTAGGCACCCCGGAACTTGAACGCGCCGATGCGCTGGAGGTTCTCGCACTTCAGGAAGACCTCGGCGCCGACCAGCTCGTCCAGGGTGCGCGAGCGCAGCACGGGGGTGCGGTGCGCGATCCCCTCGATCCGCGCGGCCGCGTCGCGCACGTCCCGGAGGGTCACGGGCGGGGTGTCGGGCATGTTCGTCCTCCGTTCGACGCCGATCGTCGGCTAGAATTATTGTCTATCATTTAGACGTAAAGTCCAGACCCGACCGGAGCGGGGGCACCGATGCCACACGGATCGGCACGAGAGGCGGGCGGCGGAACCGGGGCACGGGCGGAGCAGGACGCGATCATCGCGGCGCTGGCCCCGGTCGTCGACGGGATCGCGGCGACCTTCGGATCCTTCTGCGAGGCCGTCGTCCACGACTTCCGCCGCCCGGAGCGGTCCGTCGTCGCCCTCGCCGGCTCGGTCACCGGCCGGGGGGTCGGCGGGTCGATGAGCGAGATCGGCATGAAGCTGCTGGCCGCCGGGGACGAGGCGGCCGACGAGCTGAACTACCTGACCCGCACCCGGGACGGAAAGCTGGTCAAGTCCTCCACGATGGTGCTGCGCGACTCGGCCGGCACCGTGTTCGGGGCCCTGTGCCTCAACCTCGACGTCACGGTCGTCCACCAGATGCACGCCCTGGTCGGCGGCCTCGCCGGGGTCGGCCCCGAGCCCGGGACGGCGCCGACCACCACGTTCGGCGACGACATCACCGCCGTCCTGGACTCCGTCGTCGACGCCCGCCAACTCCGCCGGAACAAGCCGTGGCACCAGCTCAGCCGGGCGGAGCGGATCGAGCTGTTCCAGGACCTGGACCGGCAGGGCGTCTTCGCGGTGCGCGGCGCGGTGCGGCAGGTCGCGACGCGCCTCGGCATCTCCCGGGCCTCCGCCTACAACTACCTGGCCGCGGCCCGCGCCGGCTGAGCTGCCGTCCGGTCACCCGATCTCGACGACGCGTGCCCAGCCGGGCGGCTCGTCCGGTACGTAGCCGTCCTCGCTCCAGGTGCCGCCGTACCGTCTCGGGAACAGGCCCACCACCGTCCGGCACGGCGGCTGCGCCGCGGGCCAGGGCGTCTGCCCGTCGGTCAGGGCCACCACGACGTCCGGCGCCGGACGGGCCCGCAGCGCTCTGGCGAACCCCGCGCGCAGGTCGGTACCGCCGCCGCCCACCAGGGGGATGCCCTCCGCCCGGCACAGCGGGTGCGCGGTCCGGGCGGCCGCGTCGCAGGACACCACGGACACCAGGTCGCGGCGGCCGCCGACGGCCCGGGAGATGGCGGCCACCTCCAGCAGGGCACCGCCCAGTTCGGCGTCGCTGACCGACGCGGAGGTGTCGATGACGACACAGACCCGGGGCGGCCGACGGCGCAGGGCGGGCAGCACCACCCCGGGCAGGGCGGCCGAGCGGCGCGCCGGGCGTCCGAAGCTGTAGTCGTCGCCGGCCCCCGCGGCCGAGACCGCCGACCGGACCGCCGCTCCCAGCAACTCCCGCCAGGGCTGCGGTGGATGGAAGGCCTCCTCCGCCCAGCGCCGCCAGCCGTCCGGGGTGCTGCCGGGGCGGCCGGTGATGGCCTGCGCGACCCGGAACCGGACCCCGTCCCGCTCCTGCTCGCTGAGACCGTGCGCGCCCTCGGGCCCCAGGTCCCACTCCCGCTCACGGCCGTCGGCGCCGCTGCCGCAGTCCAGCCAGGTCAGATCCTGGGTCAGCGGTCCCAGCCGGAACTGCCGCAGGTACTCCTCCATCAGCAGGCCCTCGTCCAGCCTCAGCGTCCGCGGCCGGACCGCACCCCGGGGTTGGGCCAGGCCGTCGCCGTAGGCGTCGTCGTTGATCTCCAGGTCCGCCGCGATGTTCATCCGCAGCCGCTCACCCGGCCCGGTCAGCCCGCGCTCCCGCGCGACCCGGTCACTGCGGGTGTGGTGGTCGCGCAGCAGGTGGGACACCTCGTGCACCCATACCCCGGCCAGGTCCTCCACCGGCATCCGGACCACGAACGCGGGCGAGACGTAGCAGCGCCAGTGCCGGTCGACGGCCATGGTCGGCACCTGCCGGGACGCCACGACGTGCAGGGCGAACAGGGCGGTGGCGAGGTAGGGACGCGCACGGGCGGCCTGGAGCCGGGCCGCGTACAGCTTGTCCAGGTCCAGGTCCAGGTCCAGGTCCAGGTCCAGGTCCAGGTCCAGGCCCAGGTCCGGGGCATCCGTCGTCGTGGGCGCGGTCATCGGGCCGCCTACGCCGCGACGCGGGCGGCGGCCCGGTCGGCGCGCCGGGAGACGGCCACCGCTCCGGCGAGCCGCTCGACGGCCGCCGGTACGTCCCAGTCGTCCCGGCGCAGCGAGGCGAGGGTGGTGGCCGGGACCACCACCAGGTCGGGGGCGCCGGTGTCCAGGGCCCGCACCAGCAACGCCCAGGCGGCGTCCCAGCGGGCCCGGTCCGGTCGCTCGCGGACCGCGGCCACCACCCCGTCCAGTACGGCCTGGCGCAGGTCACCGCGTTCGGGCAGGTCGGCGGCGGCGGGGTCGGCGAGCAGGAGCTCGGGGTCGGGGAGCTCCAACCGGTCCACGCTCGCCAGCAGTTCGAGCCCCGGACCGTCCCCGACCGTCCCCCTGACCAGCAGGGAGAGCACGTCCCGTGAGGAGCCGGCGGCGTACGCGAAGGCGACCAGACGCAGCGTCATGTCCCAGCTGCGGGGCGACGGCCAGGCGCCGCCGCGCCGCACCTCGCCGCTGGGCAGGCGGTGCACGAGCGTGGGGCGGGTGGCGAGCAGCCCGCACACCGCGCGGCGCGCGAAGTCCACGGCGGCGGGCAGCCGGCCGGGGTCGAGCCGGGGCAGGGTCGCCCGCGGCCAGGTGCCGCCGAGGCCGCGTACGACGACCTCGTGGTCGTGGGCCCACTGGAGGTGCACGAACCGGTTGGCCAGCGGCGGGCTGAGCTCCCAGCCGTCGGCCGCCGAGGACCGGGGGTTGGCGGCGGCCACGATCCGTACGCCGGGCGGGAGCCGCAGGGCGCCGACGCGACGCTCCAGGACCAGCCGCAGGAGGGCGGCCTGCACGGCGGGCGGCGCGGTGGACAGTTCGTCGAGGAACAGCAGGCCCCGGCCCGCCGCAACCAGTCGTACGGCCCAGTCCGGCGGAGCCATGGGGACGCCCTGGACGGCGGGATCGTCCCCTACGACGGGCAGCCCGGAGAAGTCGGACGGCTCGTGCACGCTGGCGATCACCGTGGTCAGGGGCAGGTCGAGGGCCGCGGCCAGCTGGTGGAGGGCGGCCGTCTTGCCGATGCCGGGCTCGCCCCACAGCAGGACGGGCAGATCGGCGGCGACGGCCAGGGTGAGCGCCTCCAGCTGGGTGTCCGGGCGGGGTTCGGTGGTGAAGGTGCCGAGCAGGTTCAACAGGTCGTCGGCGGTGTTGAGTTGGTCGGAGACGTGAGGGGGCATGTCTGATCACCTCGGGGTGTGGGAGGGCAGGGGAAAGGGTGCGGCGGCGGATGGCGTGTCAGCGCCAGGTGCCGGAGCGGGGGCCGAGCCGCGGATCGTGCGCAGACCGGTGGCGCCGGGTGCGGACCGGGGCGGGACGGGATCCGGCGAGGCCCGCCCGGTAGAGGCCGTAGGCGATCCGGCGTTGTGCCGCCGACTCCAGCGCGTCCCTCAACGGGCCGTCGCGCAGCGCGGCTTCGGGTCCCAGCAGTCCTTCGACGACGGCGAGCGCACCGGCGGTGTCCCCGTGGTCGAGGCGTTCGCGGACACCGGTGAGGCAGTCGGGGCGGCGGTGCGCCTCGTCGATGGCCCGCAGACAGGGCAGCGGCGGCCCGCCGAGCGCCACCAGCAGTTCCTCGCGCCGCAGTTCGTCCGGGGAGTGGTCCAGCGCGGACAGCACCCCGTCGACCATCCCGATCCGGTGGCGCACGCCCCGGCACTCCACGAGACGCGGCTGCCCGGCCGGTTCCCGGTCCGGGGTCCGGACGGCCGCTGCCTGACCGGGTACGAGGGCGGTGGCGACCAGCGGATGCAGCCGTCCGGCGTCGATCCGCCCGGCGCGCAGCAGCTCCAGGTCCGGGAGCAGCCGGGTGGCCGCGTCCGGCAGCACGGCGGCCGCGGCGCTGCCGGTGCCCGGACCGGTGGTCGCCGTCCCGTCGGGCGCGAGGTGCAGTGCGAGCCACCGCCGGCCGCCCGGGCGCACGGCCACGGTGCCGCTGTCCAGCCCCTCGGCACGCAGCACGATCCTCGCCTCGTCCGGCCAGCGGTGCGCGGCGCACGGCGTGAGCCGGTCGGCGCCCGCGCGGGTGCGCAGTTCACCGGCGAGGTCGGCGTCCCAGAGGTGGCGGTGCAGATCGAACCGGTACCGCCGGCTGGGACGCGGATGGGGGTGCCCACGGGCCGCGGGCTCGCCGGACCTGCCGTCCCAGACCGTGAGGCTGACGCGCTGCCCGGCGTCGGCCCAGGCGGGCGGTGTCCGCACCACCAGGTGCAGGGGCTTTCGTCCGGTGTCGTAGCGGGCGAGCGGCATGGTCAGCCCGGGGCGCAGCAGACCGTCGGGGGCGATCCTCGGCAGGTGCCAGCGCAGCAGGTCGGGGGCGAGTCGGCGCAGGTCGGCGCGGATCCGGTCCCGGACGTCCCGGCCCCGGTCGCGGGCCAGGGCACGCAGGTCGAGGTCGAGGTCGAAACCGGCGGCGGCGCAGGCCCCGGCCCAATCGCCGGTCTCCCGGCGGGCGGTCGCGGTCTCGATCATGGCGGCCGGCACGGCGAACTCGCGCACGCGCCGCCAGAGGGTGAGGCGGGTGTCCCCGTCCGTGAGGTGAGTGGCCATCAGCACTCACCTTGCGTGGACGGGACCCCCCATCTGTGAACAGAGTGAGTGGTCATCGCCGGGAGCATACGATGAGCCGATCCCGGCCGGCCAGGCATTTACCGACCGCCGTCCTGACGGTTGCTCAGTCCTTCTTGACCGCCACCCCGCCGTAGAAGCCGATCTGTTCCGAGCCGGCCGGCGGAGTGGTCTCCGGGCGCCAGAACGGGACCTGCGCCACGCCGGGCTCGACCAGGTCGAAGCCCTCGAAGAACCGCTCGACACGGTCCCGGGGGCGCAGGGTCATGGTGGCGGTGGCGTTGTTGTAGACGGCCTGGGCGTCGCTGCGGTCGGCGAAGTCGGCCGTGGCGTGCGAGAGGACCAGGAAGCTGCCGGGCGGGAGGGCGTCGCGCAGGGTGGCGACGATCCGCTCGGGCTCCTCGTCGTCGCGGACGAAGTGCAGGATGGCGACGAGGAAGAGGGCCACCGGCCGGCCGAAGTCGATGACGCGCCGTACCTCGGGGTGGTCCACGACGGACCGCGGGTCGCGCAGGTCGGCGAGGACGATGCTGGTGGAGCCGGAGCGGCTGAGCAGCGCGTCGCCGTGCGCCTTCACGATCGGGTCGTTGTCGACGTAGGCCACGCGCACGTCCGGCGCCAGCTGCTGGGCGACCTCGTGGATGTTCGGCGAGGTGGGCAGCCCGGTGCCGACGTCGAGGATCTGGCGGACGCCGCCGTCGATGACGTGGCGGACCGCCCGCTGGAGGAACGCCCGGTTGGCCCGTACCCCGATGAACACCTCGGGCGCGACGGCGGCGAGCCGGTCGGCGGCCTGGCGGTCCACCTCGTAGTTGTCCTTGCCGCCCAGCAGGTAGTCGTAGATCCGTGCGGGATGCGGTTTGCTGGTGTCGATCTCCACGGGCCGTATGCCGTCCTGCGTCACGTGCGCTCCTCTCGACGACCGCCGGGCCCCCCTTGGCACACCGACGGCAGGCGACAGCTTTCCACACCAACTTCACTGCCCGCGCACCGAGTTCCCCCGCCCCGCAGGTCACAGGGCGCACAGCCGCCACTCCGACCGGTGGGCGGAGTCGCCCGGTCCGGACCGACCTGACTACCATCTGGTCCAGGTGTCCGGGCAGGTGTCCCGGTTTGGTTGGGGGTTTCGTATGGTTACCGGTCGTGTGGTGCGGTTCGACAGCTCGCGCGGATACGGGTTCATCGCTCCGGACGGCGGCGGCGAGGACGTCTTCCTGCATGTGAACGACATGCAGATGCCGGAGTCCTACGTCCGCCCGGGTGTGGCCGTGGAGTTCGAGATCGAGAGCGGCGAGCGCGGGCCGAAGGCGTCCGGCGTCCGGCTCGCCCGGGGAGCCGACGTCAGGACGCTCGGTCCGGACGACGATTCGCTGTGCGACCTGCTCAGCGCCGAGGAGTTCACCCGCGAGGTGACCGAGACGCTGCTGGCGTCGGTGCCCACCCTGACCGCCGAGGAGATCGTGCGGGTCCGGGGCGCCCTGGCCCAGTTCGCGAAGAACCACGGCTGGATCGAGGGCTGACGGCGCCGGGCCGGTGGCGGCCCGGATCGTCCGCGCGGCCGACGCGGCCCGGCGCATCGCCGCCCCGGACCGGTGACTCCCGGTGGGCGGACGCGGTCAGGACGCGAACGGCACCTGGGCCGTCGGTGTCTCGGTCCGTCCGGCGGGGTGCCGCCACACCCCGTCCGCGGCCAGCCGGGGCAGCACCCCCTCCCCGAACCAGTACGCCTCCTCCAGGTGCGGATAGCCGGACAGCACGAACTCCTCGATCCCCAGCGCCGCGTACTCCTTGATCCGCGTGGCGACCTCGTCGTGCGAGCCGACCAGCGCGGTGCCGGCACCACCGCGTACGAGCCCGATGCCCGCCCAGAGGTTGGGGTGGATCTCCAGTGCGTCCCGGCGGCCCCCGTGCAGGGCCAGCATCCGCTGCTGGCCCTCGGACTCGCTGCGGGCGAGCCCGGTCTGCACCGATCGCACCGTCTCCGGGTCGAACCCGGCCAGCAGGCGCTCGGCCTCGGCCCAGGCCTGCGCGGACGTGTCCCGGGTGATGACGTGCAGCCGGATCCCGAACCGCAGCCTGCGCCCCTGCCGCTCCGCGAGCCCCCGGATCCAGGCGATCTTCTCGGCGACCTGGGCCGGCGGCTCGCCCCAGGTCAGGTACACGTCGACATGGCGGGCCGCGACCTCACCCGCGAGCGGCGAGGACCCCCCGAAGTACACCTCCGGCACCGGATCGGGCACCCGGGCCAGCCTCGCGTCCTCGACCCGGAGGTGCTCCCCCGCCAGATCGACCGTCTTGCCCTCCCACAGCCCGCGTACGATCTCCAGGAACTCTCCGGTGCGGCGGTACCGGTCGTCCTTGTCGAGGAAGTCGCCGTAGGCCCGCTGCTCGTGGCTCTCGCCGCCGGTGACCACGTTGAGCAGCAGCCGTCCGCCGGTCCCCCGTTGGAAGGTGGCGGCCATCTGCGCGGCCAGCGTCGGCGAGACGAAGCCCGGCCGGAAGGCGACCAGGAACTTCAGCCGCTCGGTGTGCCGGCTGACCATCGCCGTGGTCAGCCAGGCGTCCTCGCACCAGGCGCCGGTGGGGGTGAGCGCGCCCACGAAGCCGAGGTCCTCCGCGGCCTTGGCGATCTGGCTCAGGTAGGCGACCGTCGGCGGCCGGTCCCGGCCGGACGCCGTGGCCGGGGTGCCGTGGCCGCCGCCGACGACATGGCGGCTGTCGCCGTTGGTGGGCAGGAACCAGTGGAAGACGAGGGACACGGGGAGTTCTCCGTTCGTGAGTGGCCGTCAGAGCAGACCGTGACGGGGCGGCGGCGTGCCGTTCAGCACGTACCGGCCGATGTGCTGGATCTTCCAGCGGGCCGGATCGTGCAGCGTGTGGGTACGGGCGTCGCGCCAGTGCCGGTGCAGGTTGAGGGAGTCGAGGGCCGAGCGGGTGCCGGACACCTCGAACAGCGCTCCGGCGACCTCGACGGCGGCAGCGGCCGCGGTGACCTTCGCGGCGGCCACGGCGATGGAGGCCTCGGCGGCCGAGGCGTCGGTGAGGTCCGCGCCGGCCGCGTCGACCGCGCGGGCGGCCTCCCGCAGCAGCGCCTCGGACGCCCTCACCCGGACGGCGAGTTCACCGAACCGCTGGATCAGCAGCGGGTCCTCGGCGGCGGTCTCCACTCCGCTCTCGAACCAGGGCCGGCTCCTGGTGCGAACGAACTCGACGGCCTCGGCCAGGGCTCCCCCGGCGATCCCCACGTCGATGGCGGCATGCAGCAACTGGGCGGTGGCACCGTGGAGTTGAGGTCCCCGGAAGGTGAGGTGATGGGGCAGCACCCGGTCCCTGGGCACGGCGACGCCGTCCAGCCGGACCGTTCCGCTGGCGGTCGTGCGCTGTCCCATGCCGTCCCAGTCGTCGACGACGGTGACACCGGGTGCGTCCCGGGGGACGTACGCCACGTGCAGGTCGTCGTCCTCGGCTCGGGCCAGGACGGGGATCCAGTCGGCGAAGAGCGCGCCGGTGGAGTAGTGCTTGACTCCGGTGAGCAGGTAGGAGCCGTCGCCCCGGGGCTCCAGCCGGGTCCGGATGTCCTGGACGTGTTTCGTGCCGGCCTCGGACTGGGCGTTGCCGAGGCGGCTGCCCGCCAGCAGCTCGGCGAAGAAGAACTTCCGCTGCTCCTCGGTGCCCTGGCGGCGGAGCACGTTGACGTAGACGAAGTGGCTCTGCGGGATCTGGGCGAGGCTGGCGTCGGCCGACGCGAGGATCCGGAAGATCTCCGCGAGGGTGCCGGCCCCGACGTCGGCGCCGCCGTGCTCGGCCGGCACCGTCACCCCGAGCAGGCCGGAGGCGGACAGCCGGTCCAACTCGGCTCGTGGCAGGCGGCGTTCGGCGTCCCGCCGGGCGGCCCCGGCACGGAACTCCGCGGCCAGGGCCGTCGCGACGACGCGCGCCTCCGTGTCGTCGGCGATGATGTGGGCGGTCACCGGTTCAGCCCGCCGCGGCGAGGACGGGCGTCCGTCCGGCGAGCACGGTGGAGAACTGGTCGACGACCGGGGTGAGGGCCGCGGCGGCGGCCGGCGCGAGGGCGACGGTTCCGTCCTCGCGGACGGTGATGTCCTTGTCGAGGGTGAACCAGCCCTGGACGATGTGGGCGGCGCCCATCGAGTTCAGGACCGGGCGGAGCGCGTAGTCGATGGCGAGGACGTGCGCGACCGAGCCACCGGTGGCCAGCGGCAGCACGGTCTTGCCGGTGAGCGCGTACTGCGGGAGCAGGTCGAGCAGCGCCTTGAGGACACCGGAGTACGACGCCTTGTAGACGGGGGTGCCGACCACGATCCCGTCGGCGCGGCCGAACAACTCGGTCGCCTCGACGATCGCGGGGTGCCGGAAGTCGGCGCCGAGCAGCGCCTCGGCGGGGATGGTGCGGACGTCGAGCGGGATCACCTCGTGGCCCTGGGCGGTGAGCCGCTGGTCGAGGTGGCGCAGCAGCCGTCCGGTGCGGGAGGAGGCGGAGGGACTGCCGGAGACGGACAGGACGGTGGCCATGGAACTGCCTCTTTCTGATGGTCCGGGCGCCCCTGCGAAGTGGGCGCCCGGCGGGGAGGGGTCAGGGGTGCCGGGCGGGTTCGGGCCGTTCGCCTTCGAGGCCGGAGTCGGACGCGGTGTCCGGGAGCCCGGCTTCCAGTTCGCGTACGAGGGGGAGCACCCGCTTGCCGAAGTACTCGACCTCCTCGTGGTAGTGCAGGAAGCCGAGCAGGAAGAGGTCGACGCCGAGCCGCTTGTAGGCCACGATCCGTTCGGCGATCTGCTCCGGGGTGCCGATCAGGCCGGTACGGAAGCCGTCGTTGTACTGGACGAGGTCCTCGAAGGTGGAGTCCTGCCACATGCCCTTGCCGTCGGCGGCGGACTGCCCGGCCTGCTTCACGGCCGCGCCGAACCCCGCGACGGCCTCGCCGTCGGCCTTGGCGATGATCTCGCGGAGGGTGTCACGTGCCTCGGCCTCGGTGTCGCGGGCGATGAGGAAGCCGTTGAGACCGAACTTCGGCGCCGAGCGGCCCGCTTCGGCCGCGGACTTGCGGACGTCGTTGATCTGCTCGATCACCCCGTCGAAGTCCTTGCCGTTGGAGAAGTACCAGTCGGAGACCCGCCCCGCCATCGCGCGGGCGGCGGTGGAGTTGCCGCCCTGGAAGATCTCCGGGTGCGGGCGCTCGGGAGTGTTGAGCGGCTTGGGCTTCAGCGAGAAGTCCCGCAGTCGGTAGAAGTCGCCGGCGAGTTCGGTGTGGTCCTCGGTCCAGATCTGGCGCAGCGCACGGATGAACTCCTCGGCGCGGCGGTAGCGCTCGTCGTGCTCCAGCCAGGGTTCGCCGAGCGCGGTGAACTCGCCCTTGAACCAGCCGGATACGACGTTGACCGCGAAGCGGCCGTGGGAGAGGTGGTCGGCGGTGGCGCCGAACTTGGCGAGGACGCCCGGATGCCAGAGGCCGGGGTGGACGGCGGCGATCACCTTCAGGCGTTCGGTGGCGAGCAGCAGGGCCAGGCTGAAACCGGTCGACTCGTGCTGGTACTCGGCGCCGTAACTGGCCATGTAGCGGACCTGGCTGAGCGCGTACTCGAAGCCGTTGTTCTCGGCGAGGACGGCGAGTTCGCGGTTGTAGTCGTACCCCCAGTCGGTGCGTTGTTCGATGGTGCTGGTGACGAGTCCTCCGCTGACGTTGGGGACCCAGTAGGCGAATTTCAAGGGCGCGGCGGGCATGCGGAACTCCTGTCGCGGGTTTTCGGGCACGCCGGAATTCGAGCGGTGCACGGCGCGGAGAATCGCTGGGGCACGGCGCGGAGAATCGCTGGGGCGCGGTGCGGTGAATTCGGCCGGGAAAAGGTGATGGGGAGAGCGCGGCGGATCTTGGTGGGTCGATCAGGCCGCGGCGCGACAGGAGGCGCTGGAGACGCGCGCGAGGTCGACGTGGCGTCGCCGCGTGAGGTCCAGTCGCATCTTCATGTCGTCGATGGTCGCAGTCGGCGCCGAGACCAGTCAAGGAAAACCCGACCGTTCTCGTATCGCGGACCATTGAATTTCACGAACGTGTGACAGGGAAACCCTTGAACCCGTCCCGGTCGGCCGCGCATTCTGCCGGGGTGCGGACCGAACAGCTGGAATACATAGCGGCCGTGACCCGGCTCGGCTCACTGCGCCGGGCCGCCGACGAACTGCGCCTTTCACAGCCCGCGTTGAGCGAGACGGTGCGGAACCTGGAGCGGGAACTGGGCGTCGATCTGCTGGAGCGCAAGCGCACCGGGGCGACGATGAGCGCGGCCGGGCAGGAGCTGCTGCCCCGGATCGTCGATGTGCTGGAGGCGGTGGACCGGCTGCGGCTGGCGGCGGGCGAGCAGCACCGCATCAGCCGTATGGTGCGCGTGGGCACGGTCAACGCGGCGACCGTGCCGTTGCTCATCCCGGTGCTGCGGGACTTCCGCACCACGCATCCGGTGACGCAGGTCGAGGTGGTGGGCGCCCAGCAGACGGAGATTCACCGCGGTCTCGCCGAGGGCGGGTTCGACCTCGGTCTCGTGAACCACCTGGACGGTGACGACGTGCCGGCCGGGTTCGAGGCCACCGAACTGCTGCGCGGGCGGCCGGTGGTGTGCGTACGGCCGGACAGTCCACTGGCCGGCCGGCCCGAGGTGACGGCCGACGAGTTGCTCTCCGTCCCGTTGATCGCCATGCGCACCGGTTATGTGATGCACCGTTATGTGCACCGGTTGCTGGCGGGCCGCGCGCCCGTGTTCTCCTACTCGACCGACGGCGCGGAGATGGGCAAGCTGATGGTCGCGGAAGGACTCGGGGCCACGGTGCTGCCGGACTTCAGCGTGGTCGGCGACCCGCTGGAGCGCCAGGGGACGATCGTGTGCCGGCCGCTGGCCGGGGACGCCACCCGGGTGCTGCTGACGCTGCAACGCCGGCGGGCCGACTCGGTGCCCCGGGCGGCGCGGGACCTGCACGAGACGTTCGTGCGCCGGGCGGCCGAACTGGGCGGGACGGTGGCCCCGCGGCACCGTCCCTGACGGCACATGGACGTGCGGCGCGACGTCCCCGATCGTGTGGTGCGGGGATGTTCCGCCGCCTTCGCCGGTGGTGTTTCGCTACGGTTGGGGCATTCCTGACCCGGCAAGGAGACAGCATGCTCTCGGACTCGATCGTCTTCGGTGCCGGGGGGTTCATCGGCCGCTCCCTCGTGGCGGAACTCCTGGGCCGGGGCCATGCGGTGGCGGCCGCCGTGCGCGGGTCCGGTGCGGGGCTGACGGAGTGGCTCGACGGACAAGGGGTGGACCGCACGGCCCTGACGGTCGTCCGGGCCGACATCACCACCCCCGGTCTCGGCCTCCCCGAGGAGGGGCTGTCCGGGGTGCGGGACGTGTACAACACGGCCGCGCGGTTCGCGTTCGGCGTGGAGGTCGCCGAGGCACGCGCGGTCAACGTGACGGGCGCCGTGCACGTGGTCGAGTGGGCGGCGGGCCTGCCGAAGCTGCGCCGGCTGGTCCACATCAGCGGTTACCGCATGACCGCCGCGCCCAGCGGGCCGCCGGACTACCGCGCCCACGGTGCCTACGAGGCGTCCAAGCAGGAGGGTGACACCGCGGTCCGGGCGCGCGCCCGGGAGCTGGGGGTGCCGCTGAGCGTCGCCAACCCCAGTACGGTGATCGGGCCCGGGCAGTACCTCGGTCTGGCCGCGGTGGTCGCGGATCTGTGGCAGGGCCGGCTGCCGGCGCTGCCCGGCGGTCCCGACGTCTTCGTCCCGGTGGTGACCCTGGACCACTTCGTCCGCTTCCTGGCCGCTCTTCCCGAGGACGACGAGAGCGCCGGCCGCACCTACTACGTGCTGGACGACTCGACGCCCGAACTGCCGCAGCTGGTCGGCCTGCTCGCCGCTCACATGGGGGTGCGCCCGCCCCGCCGGTCGATCCCGGTGGGTGTGCTGCGCAGGCTGCCGCGCGCGATCACCCGGGCGGACCCCGAAACCCTCTCGTTCCTGTCGGCGGACCGTTACGACACGGCCTCCGCCGACGCCCTGGCGGCGGCGCACGGACTGGCCATGGAACCGGTGGCGACGGCCCTGCGCCGGTGGGCCGACGACCTGGTCGCCACCCGCTTCGGCCGCAGCGCCCCCTGCCGCCGCCCCTACGGCTTCGACGACGTGGGCGGCGGCCGGACCTGGGTCACGGGCGAACGCCGGCACCCCGGATACGTCCTGCTGCACGGACTGCTGCTGAGCGGCGACGCGTGGACGAGGACCGCGGACCAGCTGGACGCCCCCGCGCTCGTCCCCGATCTGCCCGGCTTCGGCAGGTCGGGACCGGGTGGACAGCCCGGCGAGGAGTGGCTCGCCGAGTTGCTGAGCCCGGTGGAGACCCGGCCGGTGCTCGTGGCGCACTCGTTCGCGTGCGGCCCCGCCCTGCGGTATGCCGCGGCCCGGCCCGACCGGCTCGCGGGGCTCGTGCTGGTCTCCCCGGCCTTCCTCCAGCCACCGTCCTCCGCGGTGCTCCGGTCCCCCCTGGCCGTGCCGCTGCTGCGCACGGCTCCCGCGTCCCGGCTGGGCCGTTCGCTCGGTCTGCCGCAGGATGCAGGCCTCGATGACGTCGCGCTGGACCTGCGGCGTGCGGGGGCCGTGCGCCGGGTGGCCGGCGCCCTGCGCGCGGCCCACGGGGAACGCGCGGAGCTGCGCCGGGTGCTGCGGGAGTCGCGGGTGCCGGTGGAGATCGTCGTGGGGTCGCAGGACCCCCTCGCCGAGCCCGTGGACGCGCCGGTCACGGTGATCGAGGACGCCGGGCACTGCCCCCAGGTCAGCCATCCGGTGTCCGTCGCCCGCGTGCTGACGGCGTGCCGCGACCGGGTCGGCGTCCGCCCGCCCCGGTCCGGCGCGGACGCTGGCGGGTGAACGCCAGGACCACGTTGTGACCCCCGAATCCGAAGGACGTGGGCAGGGCCGCCCGGGCGGTGGTCCGCCGCGGGCCGCCGGACAGGGCCGCGAGCGCCCGCGCGAAGCCGGCGCGCTCCAGTACGGCCGTGCCGGCGCCCTCCGACATGACGAACCCGTCGCGTTCCTGGCCGGACGGCCGGGACGCCAGGTCGGGGGCGTCATTGCGTCCTCACACATGTGCCCGGCGATACGGACGGGCAGTTGTGCGGCCCAGGGGGCGGCCGGCCGGGACACCCCGGACCGGCCCGACAGCGGCGCCGCCCAGCTGGCGGGTGCGTCGCCGCCCAGTGGGGTGGTCGCGCCGAGGCCGGTCACCAGGACCTCACTGGTCGCGCTCAGCATGACGGATTCCTTCCGCGCGGTGTTCCGGTCCCTTGCCGTGGGCGGCGGGTGCGGGGCTCGGCGTCCGCCCCGTCCCCCGGGGGAACCCCGGCGACACCAGCGCCATGATGGCGATCAGTAATTCCCCGGTGGTGAGAATTTCTTCGGTCCTTTCCATACCCTTCCCGGAACCCTCGAATATCGACCGACTGCTGTGAGCAATCTACGCGCAGGAAAGGGCTCGGCGCGTCACCCTTTTTCACGACATCCGGGCAGGTCCAGGCGACCACACAAAGGACCATTAGCACTATTAACAGCCCGTCAGCAGTCCTATTTTATGCAGATACGCAGGCATCGGCCTCCCAAATGTGCCTATTGCAGCGATGCTTAGCCACGCCCCATAGTGAGGTAGTCATGCCACGGGAGAGCGAATCACCCCGCACCTTGCATTTTTTCGCCGCGTCCGAAAGGGGACGATAATTCGTGCCGCAATACAGTGAGGGGCAGTTATTCTCAGCCACCCAGGACGTGCGTGTCCTGCGCTGGCCGGTCGAGGTGCAGGAACTGGAGCAGTTGCGACGCCGGGGAGTCCCCCGCCTCCTCGTGGTCGAGAACGGCGCGACCCCGCCGGTGCCGAGCGACGCACGGGAGGACTGGATCCGGGCACCGGTCAACAGGGACGACTTCGCCGCCCGGGTCGCGGCGCTCAGGGCCAGGGCCGGCACGCACCGCGTCCCGGTACTGGATCAGGACGGGCTGCTCAGGTACGGCAGCCGGGTGGTGCCGGTGTCACCGACCCAGATGAACCTGCTGGAGCCGCTGGTCGAGAGGTACGGCACCCTCGTGGCCCGGCAGGAGCTGATCGCGCTGCTCCGCGCCCGCCGCGGAACGGCGAGCCAGAACGCTCTGGACCTGAACATCATGAGAATCCGGCGCAGGCTGGCCCCCCTCGGACTGCGCATCCGGACCGCGAACGCACGGGGCTACCTCCTCGAACCGAGCGAGTGAGTCCCGCAACGGACAGCAGAACGAGCCCTGTTGGACGCCGTCGCGTTCAACAGGGCTCGCGCGGAGCGCAGTGGGCTCACTGGAGCACCGCCGGAGCACTCGGGCCGTACCCGCCCGCACCTCACACTCTGCGCAGGACCCACGGGCCGCACGCGATGTGCTCGCCGGCCCTCCCCGTTCCGGGCCCGGGACCCTGTTCCGGGGCGGGCCACACCACCAGGCCCGTCCGATATGCATGGATGACCGCGTGCACCCGGTTGCGCAGATTCAGCTTTTCCAGCAGTCGCTGCACATGGGACTTCACGGTGTTCTCGCTCAGCACCAGCACCGCGGAGATCTCCGTGTTGCTCAGCCCCTGCGCCAGCAGCCCGAAGACCTCCTTCTCCCGCCGGGTCAGCAGATCGAATTCCCGCTCGTCCCCGGCCGGGACGCCGGGGAATTCCGCCGCCGGGGGCACCCGGCCGTCGCCACGCTCCGAAGGCGCCGGCTCGTCGAAGAAGATGCGGTAGCCGGCGGCCACGACGTGGATCGCGGACAGCAGCTGCTCGGGGGTGACGCGGTGACCGACGACGCCGCTCGCCCCGGCCCGGAGGGCGCGCCGGGCACCCGGGCCCCCCTCAGGGGCGAGGAGCAGGACACCGGGCGCCTGCCCGCCGCAGCAGGCGGACAGTTCGCCGACCAGTTCCAGGGCGTCGCCGGCGCCGGGCAGGGCGCCGGCCAGCAGCAGGTCCGGGCGCAGCTCGCGGGCCCGGCTCACGGCGCCCGCCAGGTCGGACACCTCGCCGACCACCTCGATGCCGCCGTCCTCGTCGAGGACGGACCGGATCCCGGTACGGGCGATGGACCGGTCGTCCGCCAGCAGGACGCGGATCGGCGAGCCCGGCACGGTCGCCTTCCCCCCGGAGCGCAGGCGCGTGTCTCCCATGGCCCGTCACACCAGGTCGCCCACGCACCCCGGCACGTTCGCCCCGGGGTCGGCGGACCGGTCGTCGCGGGGGCGCCGGGGTGTCAGCAGGACCGCCAGCGCCCCGCAGGCGATCAGGGCGACACCGGTCCACACCGCCGGGATCATGCCGTCCGTGAACGCGTCCGGCGTGGTGAGGTCGCCGTGCGCGGAGAACACCGAGGCCAGCACCGCGATACCGAGCACACCGCCGAGTTCGCGCAGCGCGTTGACCGCGCCGGACGCCATGCCGCGCTCCTTCGACCGGACCGCGCTCATCACCATGTTCGCGGTGGGTGAGAAGTAGAACGTCATGCCCAGACCGCACAGGACCATCGCGGGGACGAGCGACGGGTAGGGGACGTCGGGCGAGACCAGAGCGGCGATCCAGCCGAGCCCGGCGGCCTGGAAGGTCAGTCCGAGCGCGACGATGGTGCGGCTGCCGACGCGGTCGGAGAGCAGTCCCACCAGGGGGGCCACGAAGACGGGCACCGCGGTCCACGGCAGGATCCGCAGACCGGCCTCCAGGGGCGAGTAGCCGCGCGGCCCTTGCAGGAACTGGGTGAGCAGGAAGACCGAACCGAACATGCCGGCGAACATCAGCAGCCCGGCGGCGTTCATCGCGCTGAAGGTCCGGTGGCGGAACAGCTTCATCGGGAACATGGGGAGCGCGGTGCGCAGCTCCCAGAGGACGAAGCCGGTCAGGACGACCGCTCCGCCGGCCAGCGACAGCAGGACCCGGGCGCTGGTCCAGTGGTCCGCGTGGCCGTTGATGATGCCGAAGACGATGCCGAAGAGCCCGGCGCTGGCCAGGGCCGTCCCCACCAGGTCCAGCCGGGGGCTGGGGCCGTGGCTCTCGGTGAGCTTCCACCGGGCCACGGGCAGGACCACGGCACCGATCGGCACGTTGATCCAGAAGATCCACTGCCAGCTCAGGTGCTCCACCACCGCTCCGCCCAGCAGCGGGCCCATGGCGATGGCGACGCCCTCCACGGCACTCATCGCGCCCAGCAGGGCGCCCCGCCGCCGCGCGGGCGCCACCTCCGTGAGGATCGTCAGGTTCAGCGGCATCAACAGCGCGGCACCCAGACCCTGTACGGCGCGTGCCGCGATCAGGGCGCCGATGCCGGGGGCCAGCGCGGCGGCGGCCGACGCGACGACGAAGACCCCCATCCCGGAACCGAACATCCGTCGCCGCCCGAACCGGTCCCCGAGGGCCGCGCCGGTCAGCATGAGCACCGCGTAGGTGAGGGTGTAGGCGTTGACGGTCCACTCGAGTTGCCGGATGCTCCCGCCCAGATCCTCCCGGATCGAGGGCAGGGCCGTGATGACGACGAGGTTGTCGAGCGACACCATGGCCACACCCAGGCCACAGCAGAAGAAGGTCCACAGCACGTTCCGTTGCCGCACACTCATGTCCACCTCCGTGATCGGAATGCCTCAGCGTCGGGGGGCTCGGGACGCGTCGTGTTCCACCCCCGCCGTCGGTGGCCGGTCCGCGCCCGACTGCCGTACCAGCCGCAGGAGGTGCGGCAGCAGCAGCGCCAGCTCGACCGGCCGGCGCGCCCGGTCGCGCCACTGTTCGGTGCGCGGCCTGGTGGCCTGGTGCACGTCGAGACGGACTTCGGGCCGTACCCGCCGCCCGGCCAGCAGCCGCACCACCATGTGTGAACTGATCACCCCGAACGCCGTCGCGGTGTAGGCGACCTGGGGGAAGCTGTAGTCCGGCCGGGTGTGGTTGGCCCGGATCTCGGCCAGCATGTCGGTCGGCACGTGCCGCAACGGCACCGCCCGGCGCAGCAGTTCCCACATGTCGAGACGGTCCGCGTCGTGCGGGTCGACGGCTCCGGCGAAGGGGGCGCGGACGCGGCGGTAGTCGTAGCAGCGGACGTACTGGGTGCCCGCCATGTCCCAGCCGGTGATCAGGGGCAGCCGTCGCCGGACGGCGTGCCGGTGCAGCAGCAGCTTGGCCCGCCACCCGTCGGTGGTCGTGACGTCCACGCCGTCGATGATCACCTGGCAGGAGGCGGTCAGCTTCCCGACGGTCTGTTCGGTGACGCCGTCGGTGAAGACCTCGACGGAGGCGTAGGGGTTGATCGCGCGGACCCGCTGCCCGGCCAGCTCGGCCTTGTTCCGGTCGAGGTCGGCGGCGGTCGCCGACTGCCGGTTGAGGTTGTTCAGTTCGTAGGTCCCCGGGTCGGCGAGGACGAACCTCTGCAGACCGAGCCGGGCCAGCGGTTCGACGGCGGCGCCCCCGATCGATCCGCAGCCGGCCACCAGGACGGTGGCCGTGCGCAGGGCCCGCTGGTCGGCCGCGGCCACCACGCCCGCGTTGCGGGCGGTCAGCTCGGCGTAGAAGCCTGCCTTCGCCGCGGGCGTCGGTCGCGGCTCGGCCACCGGTTCCATGTCACCGTTCGTCACCTGCGGACCCCTTCCTGTGCTGGGCCGGAACGGCGTTCCGGGTGCCTGCTGTGCGCCGCCAGCTTGCTGATCACGGCCTGCCACGAACCCAGGTCGCGCGTCCCGTCCAGATGGGAGCGGACCACGTCCTGGTACCAGACGGCGTCCGCGGGCACCGGGGCGACGAACGGCTTGGCCATGACCCTCTGCCGGTAGATGGGAGCCATCGGGTCCGACTCGTCGAGACGGGGCGACGTGCCCTCGACGACGTGCAGGTCGAAGCCGACGAGACGCAGATGGCGCAGTGCGACGTGCTCCTTGGCGTCGCCCAGCACGATGCGCACGGCGCCGTCCAGGGCGAGCACCGCCTCGCCCATGCCGAGGATGAGATGCCAGGGGACGCGGACGTACTGCTCGCCCCGCGCCATCGTCTGGTCCCGCAGGAAGCGCTTGAACTCGTAGGCCTGATGGGTCCCCAGCCCCGGCCGGGCGTACCTGCCGAGCAGGTCGACGCCGTGGGCCGCCTCCGTCGGGAACGGGACCCGGCCCGCGGAGTCCAGGGGCAGGCTCTCCGGGTCCGCCGAGCAGGCCAGTCCGACGTAACCGCGGATCTTCCCGGAGCGGGTGCACAGGGTGACGGTGTGGATGTTCTGCACGGCGCGCGGGTGCGGCAGCGGTTCGTGGAAGACGGCGCTGCGGTGAACGGCGTCGGCGGAGATCCAGTTCAGCCGGAGGTACTGGGCGAGACGGAATCCCAGCAGCCCCC
This sequence comes from Streptomyces sp. NPDC006655, assembly GCF_040703965.1. Classification (NCBI taxonomy): domain Bacteria; kingdom Bacillati; phylum Actinomycetota; class Actinomycetes; order Kitasatosporales; family Streptomycetaceae; genus Streptomyces; species Streptomyces sp. NPDC006655. The sequence goes on from NZ_JBEYJU010000001.1 coordinate 58,154, forward strand.
TGAGGTAGCGCGAGGGGAACTGACTGTCCCGGCCCGTGACGGTGACCAGTGCGGCGCCCGGGTCCTCGACGAGGGAGAGCGGGTCGCCCTCCATCTCCATGGGCAGCCGCCGGTAGCTGAGCCGCTCGTGGAGCCGGACGATGTCCCGGGCGTAGCGCCGGGCCCGGCCTGCGGCGCTCACCACTCGTCCTGCTCGGCGTAGAGGCTTTCCGTGACGGCCAGGGCCAGGACTTCGGGTGTGCCCTCGTAGATCCGGGTGCCGAGCGCGTCCCGCATCATCTTCTCCACGCCGTACGAGCGCAGGTAGCCGCGGGCGCCGAGCAGCGACAGGGCGGTCTCGGCCACGTCGATGGCGGTCCGGTCCGCGAAGAGTTTGGCCGCGGCCGGTTCGTAGGCCGGCGGCGGCAGTTCGTTGTCGACCTTGTCCGCCGCCCGCAGGTACAGCATGCGGGCGGCATCGACCTTGGCCGCCATCCCGGCCAGTTTCGCCGCCGTGAACTGCTGGTCCTTGAGGTGCCGGCCGCCCTGGACGCGCTCACCGCACCAGGCGACCGCCCGTTCCAGGGCGCTGCGGGCCACCCCGGTGGAGATGCCGGCCACCGCGGCGCGGGCCATGTTGCTCTGCGCCATGTTGATGGCCATGCCCTCGCCCTCTGAGCCGATCATGTACTCGGCGGGCACCCGGACGTCGTGGAACTCCAGTTCGCTGCCCAGGCACGCGCGGTACCCCATCTTGTCCGCCACCGGTCCCCGGACCACGCCGGGCAGATCGAGGGGGACGATGAAGGAGGTGAGCCCGGTCGCGCCGGGGCTGCCCGCCATGTTGGCGAACACCGAGGCGAACGCGGCGACCTTCGCGTTGGTGATGAACCGCTTGCGGCCGGTCAGCACGTAGTGGTCGCCGTCCCGGCGCGCGGTGGTGACGTTGCGGGCGTGCTCGGCGAGGGACGGCACGATCAGGTCGCAGCCGGCGTCCTCCTCGGTGACCGCGTTGCAGGCGAGGACCGGCTCGTCACCCGAGAACAGGGGCAGGAAGCGGGCCTGCAGCCGGGGATCGCCGGACAGCAGGATCGGCGCCTGGCCGAGCAGGGTGGCCCCGAAGACGAGTGCCGTCCCCGGGCAGACCGCGGCCACCTCTTCGAGCGCGGTGGCGACGCCGAGCATCCCCACCCCCAGGCCGCCGTACTCCTTCGGGACGGCCGCGCGGGTGAGGCCGATCCGGTGGCCGTGGCCGACGGTCTCCCAGTCGAAGTGCGCTGCCGGTGCCTGGTCCAATTCCTGGACACGGGGCCCGACGACGTTCCGGGCGAAGTTCCTCGCGGCGTCCCTGAACTGCTCGACGTCGTGCGGGAGCACGTCGAAGTTCAGCGCCGCCTCGGAAACGGATTCGGACAGAGCGGTGTTCACGGGAATGTCACTCCTCAAGCGATGGTTCCGTGGTCGGGACGATGCGCCACGGCAGATCACCCGCCGATGCCGGAGGCGGCGGCGATGTCCGGGTACCGGTCGAAGGCGGGCCGCAGCATCGGCACCAGTTCCAGCACCTTGGCGACCTTGCCGCGGATGCGGAGCCGGCCGGTGGCGATGGCGACGGGCACCAGCAGCCGCCCCATCCACAGCGCGTGGGCCGTGTCGCAGGACATCTTGAGGGTGATCGCCGCCGGTCGCTGCGGTTGCCCGCCGGCGAAGACGCCCTGGGGTGCGACGAAGATCTCGCAGTCGGGCCTGGTGTGCACGAGCCGGACGGACAGGTCCTCCTGCCGGGCCCTCGCCACGAATTCCTCGTCCTCGAGCAATACTCCGAACAAACCGCTGAAGACCTTTACGGCCATTTCACCGGACGGAAAAACAGGCATGTTCCCCCCTTCGGTCACTTTCGCGGAAAAGCGCCTGCGAAATGAACGGTAGAGGCCGGGCGCACCTGGCTTCCACCGCGCCAACACAAGCCCGAAGGGAAGCGAACAGGACGCGGAAAGAAGGAACGGGAATCGGCGGCCGGGAAACAGATGCCGGAAAGGAAATTCGCCCCGGGTCGCTAGGGCTGCGGTCGTCTGATCCAGCCCAGCGACCGCTCGACGGCGCGCTGCCAGTTGTCGTACTCCGCCTCCCGGTGACCGGGGTCCATCGCGGGCAGCCAGCGGGCGGCCGGGTGCCAGTTGCGGCGCAGCACCTCCAGGTCCGGCCAGTAGCCGGCGGCGAGCCCGGCGGCGTAGGCGGCTCCCAGGGAAACCGTCTCGGAGACCATGGGCCGTACCACCGGCACGTCGAGCACGTCGGCGACGAACTGCATGAGCAGGTTGTCCGCCGTCATTCCCCCGTCCACCTTCAGCTCCTTCAGCCGCACCGAGGAGTCGGCGTTCATGGCGTCGACGACCTCCCGCGTCTGCCAGCCGGTGGCCTCGAGGACCGCCCGGGCCAGGTGCCCGCTGGTGATGTAGGAGGTGAGGCCGACGATCACCCCGCGCGCGTCACTGCGCCAGCGCGGTGCGAACAGGCCCGAGAACGCGGGGACGATGTAGCAGCCGCCGTTGTCCTCGACGGTGCGGGCCAGCGTTTCGATCTCCGGGGCGCTGTTGATGAGTCCCAGCCGGTCACGGAACCACTGGACCAGGGAGCCGGTGACGGCGATGGACCCTTCCAGCGCGTAGACGGGCGGCCGGTCGCCGATCCGGTAGGCGACCGTGGTGAGCAGTCCGTGCCGGGACCGTACGACGTCGGTCCCGGTGTTGAGCAGCAGAAAGCTCCCCGTTCCGTAGGTGCACTTGGCTTCGCCCGGGGAGAAGCAGGTCTGGCCGAACAGGGCAGCCTGCTGGTCGCCGAGCGCGGCCGCGATGGGCACCCCGGCGAGCGGTGGGCCGGTCTCGCCGTAGATCTCCGCGGAGGGCCTGATCTCGGGGAGCATCGCGCGGGGGACGCCGAAGAAGGCCAGGAGTTCCTCGTCCCAGGTCAGCGTGTGGATGTTCATCAGCATGGTGCGGCTGGCGTTGGTGACGTCGGTGATGTGCAGGCCACCGTCCGCGCCGCCGGTCAGGTTCCAGATCAGCCAGCTCTCCACCGTGCCGAACAGCACCTCGCCGTCCTCGGCACGCTGGTGCAGGCCCTTGACGTTGTCGAACAGCCAGCGCAGCCGCAGCGCCGAGAAGTAGGTGGAGGGCGGCAGACCGCACCGGTCGAGGAAGAACTCCTCTCCGGGATGCTGCCTCAGGTCCTCGACCAGGGGCGCGGTGCGGGTGTCCTGCCAGACGATCGCCCGGCCCACCGGGGTGCCCGTGCGCCGGTCCCAGAGCACCGTCGTCTCCCGCTGGTTGGCCAGGCCGACGGCGGCGATCTGTCCGGTGTCGACGGCCGCCCCCGCCCCGGACAGCGCCTCGGACATCACACGGCGCAGGTTGTGCCAGATCTCGACGGCGTCGTGCTCGACCCAGCCGGGCTTCGGGAAGTGCTGCTGGTGCTCTCTCTGCGCGACGGACACCAGGCGCCCACCCCGGTCGAAGAGGATGCATCGGGTGGAGTTGGTGCCCTGATCGATGGACATCACATACCGTTCCACCATGATCGGGACCTCCTTCCGATGGTCGCAGGGGGTGCGCTGGGAGCGCTGGGGCCGGAGGTGTTCACCAGCGGGCGGCGCCCAGGTCTCGGGAGATCGCCCGTGCGGCCTCGCGGATCAGTGTGATCAGGTGCGGCCGCGGCCGGGCCTGACTGTCACAGACCCTCTCGACGGGCCCGGAGAGCCCGATGGCGCCGACGACGAGACCGCCGTGGCCGCGGATCGGCACGGCCAGTCCGGCCTCGCCCATGCTCATCTCCTGGGTCTCGGCGGCCCAGCCCACCTCCCTGACCTCGGCGAGGGCCCGGGTGAGCTGCTCCTGGGTGACCAGGGTGTGCCGGGTGTACGGCTCCAGGCCCGATTCCAGGGCGGCGTCGAGGGGCGCGGTCCCGTAGGCCAGCAGGACCTTGCCGAGCGAGGAGGCGTGCAGGGGGAGCAGCGCGCCCACGTCCAGGGTCTGCAGCGTGTCGTCCGGCCGGAACACGTGGTGGACGACGAGGACCCTGCCCTCCAGGGGGGTGCCCAGGCGTACCGCCTCCCCGCTGCGGGCGGCCAGGGCATCGGCCCAGTTGATGGAACGCGACCGCAGTTCGTTGACGTCGAGGTAACTCGTGCCGAGGTGCAGCAAGGCAGCTCCGAGCTGGTACTTTCCGGTCGCCGCGTCCTGCTCGACGAAGTCCACGTGCTGGAGTGTGCGCAGGATGCCGTGGGCGGTTCCCTTGGCCAGCCCTAGGGAGGCCGCCACCTCGCCGAGCCCGAGCCGCCGAGGCCCGGCGGCGAGCAGGCGCAGAATCGCGGCCGCCCGTTCGATCGACTGGACCGGACCGGCCATGAAGCGAGCTTATTACCGCCACGGCGGGTCTGCCGTGCGGGCGACGACCGGGCCACCGCGGCATCGTTCGGTAATGCCGACCGACGTTCATTGACCGACGCGGGATGGCTCCTTAGCGTGCTACGAGGTCCGGCACATGCGCCGAGGTGTGTGACGCGGGACCCGATGACCTCACCTCTGGAGACACAACATGGCGGTACAGCTCAATACCCTGGTGCGGGAGGCAAGCGAACACGTTTTCCCGACGCCTCCCGTTCCCGGTGCCGTCTCCGACGTGCGCCGACGGGCGGGTGCGGTCCTGACCGCCTGGAAGGTGTCCCCGGACGTCATCGAGGACGCGCTGCTGGTGGTGTCGGAACTGCTCACCAACGCGATCGTCCACGCCCTGCCCCCGGCGGTGCTGCGGCTCTCCTGGATCCGGGACGCCGGACTGGGCACCCTGCACATCGAAGTGACCGACGCGGGCCCCTCCCGGGCGGCGGGACAGGCGCCCGCGGGGATCGACCCGGACGAGCACGGGCGGGGCGAGGAGATAGTCCACGCGCTGGCCACCCGGTACGGCATGCGCACCTGCCGGCGCGGAGTGACCCGGTGGGCCGAACTGGTCGCGGTGTGAGGACGCGGGACGGCCGGCGGCGCGTCCGCCCGGTCCCGCCCGCCTGAAACGTCTCCTGGTCGCGGCTCGGTCCGGGCCCGCCCCGGACCCGCCTGTCAGCAGCCGAGGTGCGACGGCGAGGCGCAGCCCGTCCGCTCGGCCGGCCGGGGACCGCCGCCCGGCGTCCCCACCGACACCGACCCGGCGCACCGGGAGCGGTCCGCGGCCTGCATACGGAGCAGGAGCAGCGCCGCGTCGTCGTGCAGCCGGCCGCCCACGTGTGCCAGCAGTTCGTCGTGGACCGCGGTCAGGACGTGTTCCGGTTCGTCGGACACATGGCGTGCCACCCCTTCGGCCAGCGGGTAGAACGCACGCGCACGGTCGCGGGCCTCGGTGACGCCGTCGGTGTAGAGCAGCAGTTGGTCCCTCTCGGAGAAGGGCAGGATCTCCAGGCAGGGGGGCTCGTCGACGAGGGCGCGCAGGCCCAGGGGCGGGGCCGGCCGGGTGGACTCGGCCGCGACGACCTCCCCCGAGGCGGATATCAGCAGGGGAGGCGCGTGCCCGCAGTTCACCATCTCCAGCCGCCCCTGTCCCGGGTGCCCGACGACCACCGCGGTGACGAAGTCGTCGGGGCCCAGGTTGCGCGCCAGGCTCCGCTCGATCCTGCCGACGACGGCCAGGAGATCCGGCTCGTCGTAGGCGGCCTCGCGAAAGACCCCCAGCACCAGAGCGGCGGTGCCCACCGCGGGCAGTCCCTTGCCGCGCACGTCGCCCACGATCAGCCTGACCCCGTGCGGGGTGGACACCAGGGCGTAGAAGTCGCCGCCGATCCGGGCCTCCGCCGCCGCGGCGCTGTAGCGGACCGCCACCCGGAACGGGCCCACGCTCTGCGGAACGGGCTGGAGCACCGCGTGCTGCGCGGCCTCCGCGACCGAGCGGACGGCGTCGAGCACCCGCTCCCGACGGCCCCGCACCGCACTGGCCAGGGCGCTCGCCAGCGTGACGGCCAGCAGGGCCGACAGGACGACGGCCAGCTCACGCGCCGGCACCCCGTCCCGGGCGCCGAGCGTCCCGCCCAGCGCCGCGGCGAGGAAACCGACCCACAGCACGCCCCGGAAGCCGTTGGTGCTGGCCGCCAGCGCCGGACCGGCCGCGAGCAGCGGCAGCCAGAACAACCCCGAACCGCCGAGGACGTCCACGAACACGACCCCGCAGACGATCAGTACGGGCAGCACCGGGATTCCGGCGGCCAGCTGCGGGCCGGAGTCACGGGAGGCCGCCGCCCCCGGACGCGCCCCCCGCTTCCTGAACGGCCACCACGGCCCCGTGTGGTCGCCATGTACTCGCGCCTGCCTCATGTTCCGTCCGCAATCCTCACTGCACGCAGTGCACTACCGACTTGTCCGTTTCATCCAGGAAAGAGGTTCGGTCGGCACGCCACAAGGAGCGGATTTTCAGATAGTGAACGAGAGGCTTCTGGTCACCCGGTCGGCCGCCGGAAGCAGTCTGGCCCGCAGCTCGGGGAGCCGGGCGAGCCGCTCCGCCGGAAGGGAGACGCCGAGCGAGCCGAGCACGTCGCCGCGGTAGATCGGCACGGCGACGCACACCGTGCCGAGCGCGTACTCCTCCAGGTCCGTGACGGCCGGGGCGAGGGGCGAGGTGTCGAGCTTGCGGAGCAGTTCCGGGAGACTGGTGATGGTGCGGGGGGTCAGGTCGGCGAGATGGTGCCGGGAGAGGTAGTCGCGGCGCGCGTCGTCGTCCAGTTCACGCAGGACGGCCTTGCCCAGCGCGGTGGCGTGTCCGGCGTCCTCGAATCCCACCCAGAGGTCGGTCCGGGGCGCGCGGGGGCCGTCCACGATCTCGGCGACGCTGATCTCGCCCTCCTCGTAGAAGGTCAGGTAGGTGGCGGTGGCCAGCTCGTCGCGGAGGGCGGCCAGGGTCGGGCGTACGCGGCTGAGCAGCGTCTGCCCGTGGCTCGCGGTGTGCAGCGTCAGCAGTTTGTCACCGAGGATGAAGCCTCCGTCGTCCAGCTTGCGGAGGTATCCGTCGTGGACCAGGGTCCGCAGCAGGTGGTACGTGGTCGCCAGGGGCAGCCCCGTCTCACGCGCCAGTTGCTTCGCGGGCGCGCCGTTCTCGTGCGCGCTCACCGCCTCCAGCAGACGGAAGGCGCGCTGCACGGACATGATGAGCGTGGGGCTCTCGTGGACGCTCATGCCACCAGCGTGCGCCTGGCACCCGCCGCTAGCAAGGGGCGACCGTCCCGCGCGGAACCGGCCCGCCCCGTCAGCCGGGCGTCGCGGCGTCGAACCAGGTGGGCGCGTCCGACAGTGCCTGCTTGATCCGGAAGGTGCCGAACTCGTTCAGTTCGGGCAGGGCGTCCACGTCGAACCAGGCCACCTCCAGCGACTCGTCGTCGTTGACCCGGGCCTCGCCGCCGACGGCCCGGCAGCGGAAGGTGATGTCCATGTACTGGCAGACGTCGCCGTTGGGGTAGGTGACCGGGTCCAGCGCCTGGACGAGGACCACCCGCTCGGCGACGCAGCGCACCGCGGTCTCCTCGAAGACCTCCCGCACGGCGCAGACCGCCGGCTGCTCCCCCGGTTCCGGAATGCCGCCGATGACCGACCACTTGCCGGTGTCGGTACGGCGGCCCAGCAGCACTCTGCCGTCGTCGTCGAAGACGATGGCGGTGATCCCGGGCAGCCAGAGCAGCTGGTGGCCCGCGGAGGCCCGGACGGCGCGGATGAACTCAGGAGTAGCCATGGGCCGACCCTAGCCGCCCGATGAGCGCGGGCCGGCCGGGACCACGGGGCGTACAGCGGGTGTACGGCTACGCGTCACCGGCGCGACGACGGCGCAGACCGGACCCGATCGCCCAGCCCACACCGCCCGCGGCCGCCAGCACCAGGGCGATCTCGGGCAGGATGCCCAGCTCGGTCGCGGGCGTCCGGGAGGTGCGCAGCGGCACCTTCTGGACCAGGTAGGCGGGCACGAACATGCCGGTCCTCTGGGTGATCCTCCCGTCCGGCATGATGATCGCGCTGACCCCGCTGGTCACCGGTACGGTCACGGTCCGGCTGTGCTCGACCGCGCGGATGCGGGACATGGCGAGCTGCTGGTAGGTCATCTCGCTGCGGTCGAAGGTGGCGTTGTTGCTGGGCACGGAGATCATCTCCGCACCGCGCGTGACCGTGTCGCGCACGTCCCAGTCGAAGGCGGCCTCGTAGCAGGTGGCGAGGCCCACCTTGGTGCCGTCGATGTCGAACACGCCGGGCTTGGTGCCGCGGCTGAAGTCCTGGCGGACCATGCTGGTCCAGTTCTTGTTGACGGCGCCGACCAGACCGCGCAGCGGCAGGTACTCGCCGAAGGGCTGGATCTGCCGCTTGTCGTAGGTCGCCGTCGGGCCCTTGACCGGGTCCCACAGGATCTGCTCGTTGAGCAGCTTGCCGTCGCGTTCGACGACCCCGCCGACCGAGATGGGCACGCCCACCGCCTTCGAGGCCTCGTCGATCACGGCCGCCGCGTCGGCGTCGGCGTAGGGGTCGACGTCGGAGGAGTTCTCCGGCCACAGCACGAAGGCCGGCTTGGCGACCTTGCCCGCCTTGATGTCGGCGGCGAGCTTGAGGGTCTCCTTCACGTGGTAATCAAGCACGGCCTGCCGCTGGGAGGCGAAGTCGAGGCCGGCCCGTGGCACGTTGCCCTGGATGAGCGCGACGGTCACCGAGCCGTTCTCCGCCTCGTCGCTCACCAGGGTCCGCGCCGCGACCGCGCCCACCACGGGGACCGCCACGCTCAGCAGGGCCGCCGCCGCGGCACCGCGCCGGATCTCACGCGTGCGCCGCCCCTCGACGGCGAGCCGCCCCACCTCGTAGAGCCCGAACCCGCACAGCACAACGGCGAAGCCGAGCACCGGGGTGCCGCCCACCGCGGCGAGCGGCAGGAAGACGCCGTCCGCCTGGCCGAAGGCGATCTTGCCCCAGGGGAAGCCGCGGAAGGGCACGCGCGCGCGTGCCGCCTCGCCCGCGATCCAGAGGGCGGCCGCCCACACCGGCCACGCCGGCAGCGTGGAGACCGCGGCGACGCCCACCCCGACCAGGGCGACGAAGATCGCCTCGATCGCCACCAGCGCCAGCCACGGACCGGGGCCGACCTCGACGCCGGTCCACACCAGCAGGGGCAGCAGGAAGCCGAGGCCGAAGAGATAGCCGAGTCCGAGGGCCGCCTTCCAGGTGCGGCCGCGCAGGACCCAGCCGAATCCGGCGAAGGCGGGCAGGGCCAGCCACCACAGGGTGCGGGGCGGGAAGCTGACGTACAGCAGCACTCCGCTCAGGGCGGAGACTGCGGCCGGAACCAGTCGGCGGAGCAGCGCGAGCCCGCGCGCACCGGGTGCGGGGCGCGGCGTGAGCTGGTCCGATCGGTCCACGGAAGTTGCGGTGACGGTCACTCGGGGAGTGTACGGCCGGGACCGTACGGCCGACAGCGCGGTCTCGGGATGCAGGAATCGCACTCTTCCTGCCCAAGTCGTCCACAAAGCGGGCATCTGCGGTTACGGTGTGCGACGCGGCCTGCGCTGCTTGCCGCCGGGTTCGCGGCGAACGTCCTGCGCAGGTGCGGAACCGCACCGCCGCGGCCTGCTTCAGCGAGCGGTACCCGGGGTGATGGTCCGCAGGCGTTCCCTGATCACATGCACCGCGGACTCGGCGTTGTCCACGGTGATCGTGAAGGTGTGGCCGTCCCACAGGCGCAGGACGATGCCCTCGCCACGGCGCACGACGACGGCCGTGCCCTTCTCCGGGCGCCAGCGGTAACCCCAGCCGCCCCACTGGCGCGGGGTGATCTGCGGGGAGAAGTCGGCGCCGGCCACATGGGAGAGCGGGATGCGCCGGCGCGGTACCCCGATGTGACCGCAGCGGACTTCGAGGCACTCCCGGTCGAGTTTCAGGTCGACGTGCACGAAGGCGAGGGTGCCGAAGAGGACCAGCAGTCCGGCGGCGATGCAGCCGACGACGGACATCACCAGCGGTGCGCCCGAGGTCCACGCGGAGTCCACGGCCAGTTCGATGCCGAGCGCCATGCAGGCCGCGCCGGCCAGCGCCAGCAGCCACTGCACGCGGTTCGTGGCGCGGCCGGTCCAGATGTCGGGTCGCGGGCCGTCCTCGTGCGCGAGGTGGCCGTGGGGGTGGTCCCTCATGCCTACGAGACTACTCAGGTTTCGCTGCGCGGGCACCGCGTCGCGGAGGGTGACCGCTCACGGCGCCGGTGCCCGCGGCCCGCGCGGGGTCACCGGGACACCGCGGGGCCCGCCGGTGCGACCGTCTGAAGGAGGCGGCCCTCGGCGTAGCTCAGCGCGGCCGCGGGCAGTTCTCCCTCACGGCCGTTGAGCAGCACCGTGACCGTACCGGTGGCCGGTGCGTCGGGGGCCGGCCGGGCACCGATCCGGCGCAGCGCCTGGGCGGCCACGGCACCGGCGGAGCCGTGCAGGGCGAGCGGCGCGGCGCCGGGGCGCTGCACGGCCGTGCGGATGCGGTCCGCGACGAGTTCGTAGTGGGTGCAGCCCAGGACGACGGTGGTCACGTCGTCGGGGGTGAGCTCGGCCGCGGCGCGCACGGCGGTGTCGACGGCCGTCCGGTCGGCGTGCTCCACGGCCTCCGCCAGACCCCAGCAGGGCACCTCGGTGACCGGCACGCCGTCGGCGAAGTCCGCGATGAGACCACGCTGGTAGGCGCTGCCCGTGGTCGCGGGGGTCGCCCAGATCGCGACCGGGCCGCCGCCCGCCGCGGCCGGCTTGATCGCCGGGACGGTGCCCACGACGGGGATGCCGGGCTCCAGGCGGGCGCGCAGCGCGGTCAGGGAGTTCACGGTCGCCGTGTTGCAGCCGACGATCAGCACGTCCGGCCGACGTGCCGCCGCGGCCTCGGCGACGGCCAGCGCGCGTGCGGTGACGTCCTCGGGGGTGCGCGGCCCCCAGGGCATGCCCTCGGGGTCGAAGGAGAGTACGAGATCGGCGTCGGGGCGCAGCCGCCGTACCGCTGCGGTGGCCGCCAGCAGGCCGATTCCGGAGTCCATGAGCGCGATCTTCACCCGGTCACGATAGACGATGGGCCGTCGCGGACCGGTCCGGTGGGGCAGACTGCGCGCGTGAGCGCCATCGTGTGGACCGCCGCCGTATCCCTCGCCGCCTGGCTGTGGCTGCTGCTCTGCCAGGGCTTCTTCTGGCGCACCGACGTCCGGCTGCCGCCCCGGCGCGATCCCCGGGAATGGCCGGATGTGTGCGTGGTCGTCCCGGCCCGGGACGAGGCCGCCGTGCTGCCCCTGAGTCTGCCGTCCCTGCTCGGTCAGGACTATCCGGGCCGGGCCGAGGTGTTCCTGGTCGACGACGGCAGTACGGACGGCACCGGGAAGCTGGCCCGGGAACTGGCCGCGCGCCACGGCGGCCTGCCGCTCACCGTGGGCTCGCCCGGCGAGCCGCCCGCGGGCTGGACGGGCAAGCTGTGGGCGGTGCGGCACGGGATCGGCCTGGCGCGCGCGCGTGGCCCCGAGTACCTGCTGCTGACGGACGCGGACATCGCCCATGAACCGGACAGCCTGCGGCTGCTGGTCGCGGCGGCCCGTACCGGGGGCTTCGACGTGGTGTCGCAGATGGCCCGGCTCCGGGTGGAGAGCCGGTGGGAACGGCTGGTCGTCCCCGCCTTCGTCTACTTCTTCGCGCAGCTCTATCCGTTCCGCCGGATCGGCCGCGCGGGCTCGCGCACGGCGGCGGCGGCGGGCGGTTGCGTGCTGCTGCGCGCCGACGCGGCGGAGCGGGCGCGGATCCCGGACGCGATCCGGCACGCCGTGATCGACGACGTGGCGCTCGCCCGCGCGGTGAAGGGCACCGGCGGACACATCTGGCTGGGGCTCGCCGACCGGGTGGACAGTGTGCGCCCCTATCCGGGACTGCGCGACCTGTGGCGGATGGTCTCCCGCAGCGCGTACGCGCAACTGCGGCACAACCCGCTGCTGCTGCTCGGCACGGTCGCCGGTCTCGTCCTCGTGTACCTCGTCCCGCCGGCGGCGGTGCTGGCCGGTGCGGTCACCGGCAGCGCCACGGCGGCGCTGACGGGCGGTGCCGCCTGGCTGCTGATGACGGTGACCTACCTGCCGATGCTCCGCTACTACCGGCAGCCTCCCGGGCTCGCTCCCCTGCTGCCGTTCACCGCGTTCCTCTACCTCCTGATGACGGTGGACTCGGCGGTGCAGCACTGTCGGGGACGCGGGGCGGCCTGGAAGGGCCGCACCTACGCGCGCCCCGACGCGGTCGCCGACGAGGGCTGATCCGCGCCGGTCACTTGCGGCCGGGCGTCCAGTTCATCCCCCAGCCGTAGGCGCGGTCCACGGTGCGCTGCGGACTCACGCCGCGCTCCGGGACCAGGTAGCGCGCCTCGCGCTGGACGACGAGATCCCCTCCGGTGTTGCTGATCAGAGCGAGCGCGCAGACCGTCGAGGGAACCGTGCACTCGTCGAGGGAGAAGTCGATCGGGGCGCCGTACTGGGGCTGGAGGGTGACGGTGGCGTGCAGGTCGGCGAAGGACGTGGCGCCCTGGTAGATCGTCACGAAGACCAGGACGCGCCGGAAGTCCTGTCTGTGATCGAGGTTGAGGGTGAGGTTCTCCCCGCTCGACACGGCCCCCGTCCGGTCGTCGCCGTCGAGGTGGATGTACGGGGGCCGGTTCAGCGAGCCGAAGGCGTTGCCCAGCGCCTGTACGACCCCTTTGCGGCCGTCGGCGAGTTCGTAGAGGGCGCAGAGGTCGAGGTCCAGGTCCCCGCCCCGCCGGCCGCCCCAGCCGGAAGGTTCCTTGCGGACCTGCCAGTTGAGGTTGACGCGCAGGGCGCCCGCCGTGCCGCCCTGCTTGGCCAGCGACACGGCGGGCGCGGCCTTGGTGAGCGTCACCTTGGACAGGCGCACGGGCGCGGCCGAGGGGGGCGGCGGGGCCGGCAGGCCGGCGGAGGTGGGCGCGGGGTGCTGCGGCAAGGGCGGCCCGCTCGGTGATGGCGGGGACGCCGGGGCGGGGCTCGGAGGGACCGGGGGCGGGGGGAACGGGGTCGGGGGGAACGGGGTCGGGGCGGGTGCAGCGACGTGGGGAACGGGCGGTTGCGGCGCGTGCTGCGGCTCGTCCACCGTGATCCCGAAGTCGGTCGCGAGGCCTTCGAGTCCGCTGTCGTATCCCTGCCCCACCGCACGGAACTTCCAGCCGCCCTGACGGCGGTACAACTCGCCGAGCACAAAAGCGGTTTCCGTCGTGGCGCCGGTGCTGTCGAACCGTGCGGCCACATTCCCGTCCGCCGCGTCGCGGACCTCGATGTAGAGACCGGGGACCCGACCGAAGGTGCCGCCGTCGGCGGAGGCCGCGAGGACGATCTGCTCGATCGGGGCCTCCACGCGCGCGAGGTCGACGAAAAGCGTGTCGGTGACCAGGTCGCCGGAGCGCCGCTTGCCCTCGTGCCGGACCGCGCCGGAGGCGTGCAAGGGCTGGTTGTAGAAGACGAAGTCCTCGTCGGAGCGCACTTTCCCGGCGACCAGCAGCAGCGCGGAGGCGTCCGCGTCGGGCACGCCCGGACCGGAGCGCCAGCCCAATTCGACGCGCAGCGCCGCGGTCGGCACCGGCGTATTCGATCCTTTCGACATTGACATGTCCGCCCCCATCGCGTGTCGGCATGCCGGGCGCACCCCGGCGGTCCCAGGTCATCCCTACCCGCACAACCTATTCCCGGGGACAGGGAACGCCCACGAACGGCACAGCAAGATCCCTCGCCAACCGCCGGTAACCGCCCTGGAACTCGGCCTTTACACGATCACAACGCTGATTGCCGTCCTTTTTTGCCGAGTTCGCTCGGATTGGGGATCCAGCGTCACTGCCGACACGGAAAACAACCCTCTTATCGGTCTCCCCAACCAGCACATCGTGGGCTTACCTTATGTGCCATGACCTCCCCCCGCTCCACCTATGGCGGCGGCTACTACTCCGCCTCCTTCCCGGACACCCCGATCTACGACTCGCTCGTGGCCGAACGGGGCACCCCGCAGATCGCCCCGATCCGGGTCCCTCCCGCCTACGACACGGGCAGCAGCCTGAACCTGCCCGCCCTGCCGTCGGCACTCCCCGCCCTGCCGGCCGCTCCCTCCCAGCCGGCCCCGGGCTACGGCTACCCGCAGCAGATGCAGCAGCCCGCACCACTGCAGCAGGCGCCCACCGCGTACATCCCGCAGCAGGCGACGGCACCGCGCGGCTACCCCGGACAGCAGCCGCAGCAGCCGCGTCCGATGATGGGCGGCACCGGTTACGAGGCGATGCGCCCGGCGGCTCCGCGCCCCGCGCAGCCCGCCCCGTACCAGGACCCGTACAACAACCAGCAACAGCAGCAGTACCGCGGCTACTGATCCCTCAGTCGGTCCGCGTTCATCCGGTCGAGGCACTCCGGGGCCGCCCGCCCCGGCAGGCCGTCATGGGGCCCAGGGGGCTGACCGGCGCCGGCTTCTGATCGACGACGGGGGAAAGGTCGTCACCGGCGCCCCTCCCATGCCCTCACGCCCACCGCCACCGAGCTACTGCCCGGCGGCGGCGCGTCCATGCCCACGGCCCGGGGGCGTCCTCCCAACACGGCGGTGAGCACGGCCGAAGAGGCCCACTCCCAGCCCCTCTGCCGACCCAGGCCGGACCTGCGGAACCTGGCGTCCCGCTCGTCCGAAGCAACGTGTCCCCGCAACGAGGCGTGATAGGCGGCGCGACCGTCCCGCCCCCTCGCCCTCCTCGCCCCTCTCGGCCGACCGCCGGTCGTCGCACGACCGGGCCTCCCACCCGGCCGGTGCGAAACCCGCGCCGACAGCACGTCCCATGCCGAACCACCCGCTCCCGCGGATCCGCGCCCCGCGCGCCTACCCCAATCCGCCCGCACCCCCCATCTGTCCCAGTCCCTCCGCACCCCGCACATCCGCACCGAGTCCGCCTGCTCCCCTCGCACCAGCCCCAGCACACGTCTGCCCCAGACCGGGTGCCTCAATCCATCCGCACCCCGCGCATCTGCATCCCGACCGTTCCACCCGGTTCAACTCGGTGCGCCTGCCTCGTCCCCCCGCCGTCCCGCCCCCGCCTCCGGGTGCCGTGGCTGTGATCGCTCGGTTCCCGGTCCCGGGCGGGGTGATCTCCGGTCCGGCGGGAACCCGAGTGCGTGCTCCGGTCGTTGGCGTCGTGAGAAGTCGATGAAAGTGCCGGCCGGGGTGATTTCGCTCTCTCTTCGGCCGGAGCCTGCGGGTGAACGGTGCGGGTGGGGTTATCACGGAGCGGGAAGGGGGTGGTGCCCGGTGCGAGCGATCCGTGGTTTGTGGCGCTGGCGGCGCAATCCGCTGCGGCGCGCGACCGACCTGGTCGAGGCCTGGGTGGCCCTGGTGACGCTGGTGCTGATCGCGGTGGCCGCGCCCGTCCTCGGCTCGGTCGTCGGCGCGGCCGCCCAGGGCGCCCTCCAGCGGTCCGTCCGGCAGCAGCATCACGACCGGCACCTCGTCACGGCCACGGTGGTGCGCAGGCTGGGCGGCGGCACCCCGGTGGAGACCGACCCCGACGTCGCCGGCGTCCGTGACAGCCGCAGCCGCGTCCTCGCCGACTGGACGGCACCGGACGGCAGCCACCGGCACGGCCCGGTCCTGACGACCCTCAAGTCCCCGCACAGGGGCGACCACTTCGACGTCTGGACGGATCAGCACGGCCTCATGACGGCCCGCCCGCTGGACTCCGCGACGGCGTCGACCCACGCCGTACTGGCCGGGTTCGGCGCCGCGCTGCTCGCCGCCGGTCTGGTCGAGGGCGCGAGACGGATGATCGTCTGGCGTATGGTCCGCCGCAGGTACGCGCGGTGGGACCAGGCGTGGGAACGGGCGGGGCCGGACTGGGGCAAGGCCGGTACGGGCAGCTGAGGCCTTTCCCTCTCTGGTCAACCCACCGCCTCGGCGCACGCTACGGTGGAGCCGCCGAAGCGCATTCGGCATCGACCCGCGCGCGAGCGAACCACAGGGGCAGGGCACCGTCCGCGATGCCGCCCCGAGGCCGGTCAGCGATCTGTACGACGAGGTGGGGGCACGGCAACGCCATGGCACAGGGCACGGTCCAGGTGACGCACACCGGCACATCGCGGTGGCGACGCCGCACGGGTGAGTACGCTTCGCTCGCCGCCGCCCTGGAGGCCGCCGCCGACGGCGACGTCCTCACGGTCGCGCCCGGCACCTACCGGGAGAACCTCGTGGTGCAGCGCGCCGTGACCCTGCGCGGTCCGGAGGGGTCGCCCGGCTCCGTGCGGATCGCGCCCGTGGACGGGGTGCCGCTGACCGTGCGCGCCTCGGCGGTCGTACAGGACCTGCACGTCGAGGGGCAGGACGCGGCGGCGCCCGCGCTGCTGGTCGAGGAGGGCACGCCCGAACTGCTGGACGTACGGATCGTCACCCGGTCCGCGGCCGGGATCGAGGTGCGCGGCGGAGCCCGGCCCACCGTGCGGCGCTGCACCGTGGACAACCCGGCCGGCATCGGCATCGCCGTACTCGACGGCGGTGGTGGGGTGTTCGAGGAGTGCGAGGTCGTGGCGGCCGGCCAGGCGGGGGTGGCGGTGCGCGGCGGCGGCCACCCGCGGCTGGACCGCTGCCGGATCCACCACGCGTCGGGCACCGGGGTGACGGTGACCGGGGAGGGCTCCGCGCTGGAGTCGGTGGGGTGCGAGATCTACGAGGTGCGCGGCTCCGGGGTGCAGGTCACCGCGCGCGCCACGGCCCACTTCACCGACTGCGACGTGCACCGCACCACCGCCGACGGCGTCACGCTCGACACCGACGCGGTGCTCACTCTCGCCGACTGCCGGATCCACGACATCCCGGAGAACGCGGTCGATCTGCGTTCGCGCTCGGTGCTCACGCTGACCCGGACGACGGTGCGTCAGTTCGGGCGCAACGGACTGTCGGTGTGGGACCCCGGGACCCGGGTGGACGCCAACCAGTGCGAGATCTTCGACAGCACCGGCGACTACCCGGCGGTCTGGGTGAGCGACGGCGCCACCGCCGTGCTGGACTCCTGCCGGGTGCACGACGTGCCGGACGCGCTGTTCGTCCTGGACCGCGGCTCCCGTGCGGACGTCGTGGACAGCGACCTCTCCCAGGTGCGCAACACGGCGGTGTCCGTGAGCGACGGGGCGACCGCGCAGCTGGACGACTGCCGGATCCGGGACGCGGCCACCGGCGCCTGGTTCCGCGACCACGGCAGCGGCGGGACCCTGAACAACTGCACGGTGGACGGCACCCAGACCGGAGTGATCGTCACCAAGGGCGCCGATCCCACCATCGAGCGGTGCACGGTGGACGCCCCGGCGGAGGCGGGCTTCTACGTGTCGGCGGGCGGCCGGGGCTCCTTCCTGAACTGCCGGGTCACGGGCAGCGGCGGCTACGGCTTCCATGTGATCGACGGCTGCCGTACGACCCTGCGCAAGTGCCGCACGGAGCGGTGCGCGCGCGGTGGTTACGAGTTCGCGGAGGGCGGCCCGGACGCGGACCCGGGCACCGGCCCGGTGGTGGAGGACTGCACCAGCGACGAGAGCGGCAGCCTGCGCCGGCCGACGGAGCGCGAGACGGCCGTGCAGACGTCGTACCAGTCCCCTGGGCTGTTGGGTGCCATTCCCGGGCAGCGCAGCACCGAGCAGGAGCCCCTGCTTCCGCCGGCCGCGCCCGAGGAGCCGGCCCGCACCTCCCAGGCCGTGCTCGGTGAACTCGACGCGCTGGTGGGCCTGGACAGCGTCAAGCGCGAGGTGCGGGCGCTGACCGACATGATCGAGGTCGGCCGGCGCCGTCAGCAGGCCGGGCTGAAGGCCGCGTCGGTCAAGCGGCACCTGGTGTTCACGGGCTCCCCCGGCACCGGCAAGACCACGGTCGCCCGACTGTACGGCGAGATCCTGGCCTCCCTCGGGGTGCTGGAGAAGGGCCACTTGGTCGAGGTGTCCCGGGTCGACCTGGTCGGCGAGCACATCGGCTCCACGGCGATCCGCACCCAGGAGGCCTTCCAGCGGGCGCACGGCGGTGTGCTGTTCATCGACGAGGCGTACGCGCTGTCGCCGGAGGACGCCGGACGGGACTTCGGCAAGGAGGCCATCGACACGCTGGTGAAGCTGATGGAGGACCAGCGGGACGCCGTGGTGGTGATCGTCGCGGGCTACACCGAGGAGATGGAGCGCTTCCTTTCGGTCAACCCCGGTGTGGCGTCGCGTTTCTCCCGGACCATCACCTTCGGGGACTACGGCCCGCAGGAGCTGCTGCGGATCGTGGAGCAGCAGGCCGACGAGCACGAGTACCGGCTGGCACCGGGGGCGTCCGAGGGACTGCTGAAGTACTTCACGGAGATCCCGAAGGGCCCGGCGTTCGGCAACGGCCGTACCGCGCGGCAGACCTTCGAGGCGATGGTGGAGCGGCACGCGAGCCGGGTGGCCCAGGTGGCCGATCCGACCACCGACGACCTCACCCTGCTCTACGCCGAGGATCTGCCGGAACTCCCCTGATCAGTCGGTTCGTTGCGGGGCCCTGCGGGCGGGTCCTGACGCAGCCGCGTCAGCAGCCGTGCCCGTTCCGCGGCGAAGGCCGGGTCCGCCTGGTAGTCGGAGTGGCCCAGGACGGGGCCGGGCAGCGGGTGGTCCGGCGTGCGTCCGTAGGCGAGGGAGTCCTTCAGGGGCGGGTGGTCGACCTGCGGACCGTCGCCGTCGGCGATCCGGACGGGGCCGCCGATGGGGTCGGTGAGCCGGTAGAGATTGCGCCAGCAGGCGACCTCGCGGTGCAGGGAGCCGAGTTCGGCCGGGCCGAAGTGGGCCGGGAACCAGCGGCCGTACAGGCGTTCCAACGGCGAGCCGTACGTCAGCAGGGCGACCCGGCTGCGGACCGACGGGGTCAGCTGCCAGGCGGCCGCGGCCGCGAGGACGCTGCCCTGGGAGTGGCCGGAGAGGACCAGGCGGCCGCCGGTGCGGCGGGTCCAGGTGACCATCCGCCAGGTCAGGTCGGGCACCGCGCGCTCGGCGTAGCAGGGCGGGGCGAACGGGTGGGCGGCGCGCGGCCAGAAGGTGCCGACGTCCCAGAGGATGCCGACGGTGCGCCGGGCGGAGGCGTCCTTGTAGGCCCGCCGGCCCCAGGTGACGAAGAGGACGAAGCCGAGCCCCACCAGCCAGGAGCCGACGGCCTGCGAGGCCTCGGCCGCGCCGTGCAGGGCAGCGGGCGTCCGGCCGGCGGCCCCGTCCGGTGTCTTCCCCGTGGCCAGAGCTCCCACGAGGGCCCCGGCGCCCAGCGCCAGCGTGGTCGCGCACAGCACGGTGAGCACGAACGGCGTCCGGTCGGTGAGGGCGGCCATGGCACGGACCCGGGCGATCTCGCGGGTCCGGGCGACGTCCTCCGGCTCGCCGGGATGGTCCCGGTCCACGGCGCCGCGATCGGCGCGGCTGAGCCGTGCGGTGCGCCAGGAGAGCCGCGCGACGGCGGCCAGGAGCACCGCGAGCACGGGCGGGACCGTCGAGGCCTGCCAGGTCAGCAGCACCGGGGGGCCGGGGATGGAGGTGCCCGTGCCGTCCAGCCAGTCGGAGACCCGCTGGGTGACTCCGCCCGACATCACCCCGCCCAGCGCGCAGGCCAGCAGGGCTACCGCGGGCCCGCTCAGGCCGCGCATCGCGGCGCGCGGATCGGGGAGCCCGCGGCGCAGGTCGAGGGCGACGAGCCCGAGGACGATCACCAGCACGCCCTGTGCCAGGGCCAGGCCGCCGAAGGTGGTGTCCCCGGCGAGCCGCCCGGTCGACCGCCATCCGGGCCGGGACCAGCCCGCGTACAGGACGACGAGCGCCAGCAGGGCGAGCGCGACCAGGGGCAGGCGCCGTACGAGACACCGGTCCAGTTCCTGGTCGAGGTGGTTCTCGGTACGGCCCCGGCGGCACACCACCCACACCACGGCCACCGCGCCGGCGACGAGCGCGCCGGTCAGCAGCCGGCCGAGGACGTCCAGCAGGGCGGCTCCGCCCGGCCGGCGGTCGAAGGCGGCCGCCGGTGCGAGGACGGCGGCGGCGACGGTGAGCAGGCCCGCGGCGGTGTGGGCGGTGCGCAGCCGGGCGACGAGCCGGCGCCCGTACCAGAAGCCTGGGCCGGCCAGCGAGGTGTGGCCGGGCTCGGGGTCGACGGACAGGGGCCGGGTGGACTCGTACGCGCTCCAGGTGCGGTGCGAGAGGTACCAGAGCAGGGCGGTCAGCGCGGTGGGCACCAGGGCGGCCAGGGCGAGCCGGCGGCCCGGACCGCTCCACCAGCCGCCGTGTGCGCCGGCCGGGGAGAGGAAACCGAGCCAGGAGTGCCGGCGGGCGCAGGCCGTGACGCCCGCGCACTGCCAGGCGGTGAGGTCGAGGGCGACCTCGCAGGCGGCGGCGACGAACAGCACCGTGAGGGTGAGCCCGGCGAGGCGGACCAGCAGCCCGTAGAAGCGCACGGTGCGCGGCCGGTTCCGGGCGGCGGGGCGCATCCAGTGGGCGAGGTTGACCACCATGAAGGGCAGGAGCAGGAGCCACAGGGCGCGGGAGGCGTTGCCGGAGGTCAGGTTGCACCAGACGTACGCCTCCGGCACCGGGCGGTCGCGGTGGTCGGCGGGCCGGGACTCGGCGTCCACGTCGTCGGCGCGGCGGAAGAGGGCAGCGGTGTCGTCGCCGGTGATCCGGACTGTGTGCGGGTCGTCGAGCATCTTCTCGGGGGTGGCACCGCCGACACCGTGCACCAGCAGTTCCAGGTCGATCTCCGTCGGCCGTTCGGTCGGGTCGTCGCCGGTTCGTTCCTGCGCGCGTTCCACTGTGATCGCACTTCCCCCGTGCCACGCCGATGGTCCTGTCCGTGCGGGTCCCAGGATCTCCGATCGTGGTGTGACGTACACCACTTCTCACGGAATCTCCCCGTTATGTGTGACGCCTGGTGCAACAACAGGTGACCGAATGACATGTGCGCAGCGACACAGGCAGTGGCGCAACCGGTGCGGTCCCGTGAAAGGATGGGGCGCCCGCGCACCCGAACCGAACGGAATGTCCTGGTCGGAGCCGGTACGCGGGGCGTGTCGGACAGCTTGAGGCGAGAGGACCGGAGCGTACGTGAGTGAGAACCAGAACCTCCTCGCGGAGCAGCGCCGCGCCCTGATCCTGGACGAGGTCCGACGCCGGGGCGGCGTACGGGTCAACGAGCTGACCCGCAAGCTCGGCGTGTCGGACATGACCGTCCGCCGGGACCTGGACGCGCTGGCCAGGCAGGGCGTCCTGGAGAAGGTGCACGGCGGCGCGGTGCCGGTGGTGGAGGCGAGCACGCACGAGCCGGGGTTCGAGGCCAAGTCGGGCCTGGAGCTGACGGCCAAGGAGGACATCGCCCGGGCCGCCGCCGAGCTGGTCGTGCCGGGGGCGGCGATCGCGCTGTCCGGCGGTACGACGACGTACGCGCTGGCCCATCAGCTCCTGGAGGTTCCCGACCTGACCGTGGTGACGAACTCGGTGCGGGTCGCGGACGTCTTCCACGCGGCGCAGCGCGTCTCCGGGCAGCGGCAGGGCGCCGCGACCGTGGTCCTGACCGGCGGGGTGCGCACCCCGTCCGACTCGCTCGTGGGGCCGGTGGCCGACCAGGCGATCGCGGCGCTCCACTTCGACCTGCTGTTCCTCGGGGTGCACGGCATATCGGTGGAGGCCGGCCTCTCCACGCCGAACCTCGCGGAGGCGGAGACCAACCGCCGTCTGGTGCAGTCGGCCCGTCGGGTCGTGGTGGTCGCCGACCACACCAAGTGGGCCACGGTGGGCCTGAGTTCGTTCGCGAAGCTGGAGCAGGTCGACACCCTGGTCACGGACGCCGGGCTGCCGGCACAGGCGCGCGCGGAGATCTCCGAACACCTGCGGCGTCTGGTGGTGGCGGGCGAGACGGAGGACTGACCGCGGGGCGGGCGGGGCAGACACCTGATGGCATGTCAGCTATCGTGACGGGTCCGGCCAACGGCCCGGTCGGCCAAGGGGGTTCTCGCTCATGCCGCGTCAGCTGCGCCCCGTGGGGCTCGACTTCGTAGAGTCCGCACCCGTACGCCTGGTGTTCGCGCGGGAGATGGCCGCGCCGCCCGACCGGGTCTTCCACGCGCTCAACGACGACGTGCCCGGCTGGGCGCAGTGGTTCGCCGCGGTGACGCACGCCGAGTCCGTCGACGACGGCGCCGGGCGCGCCATCCGCCTCAAGGGCGGCGGGCGCTTCCGCGAGACGGTCATCGCGGCTCGGGAGGCGGAGGTCTACGCCTACCGGGTGGACCTGACCAACGCGCCGGGCGCCCGCGCCATCGCCGAGGAGTGGCGGCTCGTCCCGTCCGGCGCCGGGACCCTCGTGCGGTGGACCTTCGCCGTGGACGGCACGGCGCCCTTCCGGTTCGTGGTCCGGCTGGCCCGCGCCGGCCTGGGCCGGGCCTTCCGGGACGCGGTCGGCGCGCTGGACCGGCGTCTCGCGAGCCGCAGCTCAGTCGGGCCAGACGCCGGTGGCCAGCAGTGACTCGATCGCCGTTGTGTACGGCGTGAGGTCGAGCCCCTGCGCCGCCACCCACGAGTCCGAGTAGTACTTGTCCAGGTAGCGGTCCCCCGGGTCGCACAGCAGCGTCACGACGCTTCCCGTGCGCCCCTGCGCCACCATCTCGGAGACGATCTTCAGCGCGCTCCACAGACCGGTGCCGGTCGAACCGCCCGCCTTCCGCCCGATAGCCCGCTCCAGCGCCCGTACCGCCGCCACGCTCGCCGCGTCCGGCACCTTCATCATCCGGTCGACGGCGCCCGGTACGAAGCTCGGCTCCATGCGCGGCCGGCCGATGCCCTCGATGCGGGAGCCGCAGTCGCAGGTGACGTCCGGGTCGCCGGTGGTCCAGCCCTCGAAGAAACAGGAGTTCTCCGGGTCGGCGACACAGATCCGGGTGTCGCGCTGGGTGTAGTGGACGTAGCGCGCGAGCGTCGCCGACGTGCCGCCGGTGCCCGCCGTGGCGACGATCCACGCCGGTTCCGGGAACCGCTCCAACTCCAACTGACGGAAGATGGATTCGGCGATGTTGTTGTTGCCGCGCCAGTCCGTGGCCCGTTCGGCGTAGGTGAACTGGTCCATGTAGTGGCCGCCGGACTCCACCGCGAGACGTGCGGACTCCTCGTACATTCTGCGGGAGTCGTCCACGAAGTGGCATTGTCCGCCGTGGAATTCGATGAGCCGGCACTTCTCGGCGCTGGTGGTGCGCGGCATGACCGCGATGAAGGGCACGCCGATGAGTTTGGCGAAGTACGCCTCGGAGACGGCCGTCGAGCCGCTGGACGCCTCGATCACGGGGCGTCCGGGCCGGATCCAGCCGTTGCACAGGCCGTAGAGGAAGAGGGACCGGGCCAGCCGGTGCTTGAGACTGCCCGTGGGGTGGGTCGACTCGTCCTTGAGGTAGAGGTCGATGCCCCATGCCTCCGGCAAGGGGAAGCGCAGCAGGTGCGTGTCCGCCGAGCGGTTCGCGTCGGCCTGGACCTTGCGCACGGCCTCTTTGAGCCAGTCGCGGTAGGCGGTGTCGCTGCGGTCGACGTCGAGGGTGGCGCCGGTCCGGATCTGCGGGGTGGTGCTCACGACGGGGCTCCTTCACTTCGCGCCGACGGCGTCCGAACGCGGCCGACGCCTCGATCATAGGCATCTTCCGCACGCTTCTCACCTGCATAAACGTAACTTTGGGCGCCTCAAAGGCACCCCTGGGGAACAGCGAGGGAAGCAGCCGCGGGCAGTGGCGCGATCCCGTCGGGCGCACTGCGGCGAGTGCTCCGAGCGCCCCCGGTCCGGCCGTCCTGGCGCACTGGTGCTCCCCGCCGGAGGGGGGCAGACTGCCATCCGACGGGACGAACGTCCCGAACGGGGGCGCACACTGGATCACGACATGAACCGGAGCACGCCGGCCGGGACCACCACCTTCCGGGCCGGCGACCGAGGCAGTCGAAGGGGCGGGGCACGATGACGGAGCCGGAGTTCACGGCGACGGGCGTACGGATCGACAAGCGGCTGCGTTCGCTCACCCGGGCCGGGCAGGTCCGGATAAGGGACGGCAGGGTGCAGCTGCTGACGAGTTACGGCAGCGAGATCGACAGCGCGCCCGTACAGGCGGTACGGGCCTCCAAGCCGTGGTTCGCGTCGGACGACCGGGCCCTGGCCGACCTCAACGGCCAGCGCTACTCACTCACCCTGGGCGACCATGACCCGGCGCCCGGCGAGCCCGGTCCACCCGCCGCCCGCCGCTTCATCGAGGCGGTACGACGAGCCGCGGGGCGGGACGGCTGACCACCGCGAGTTGCGCGACCGTAGGCGCTGGGTCACGCTTGTCACACGTCACTCTGGGTTTACCGGCGATAACGCTGCGAACCAGCCCGCCGGCCACGACAGCAGGCGGCCCCATGGACGGCGGCGCCCTGCTGGATCCGTTCTCCCGTGTTCTTCCGGACCTCACGTCGGGGAGTCGCAGCCGTGATCAAACACCCAAGCAGACACTGCTCGGTGGAGCTTCAAGCCTTGCCCTCGCGGATCGGTCAGGTCCGCAGAATCGTATCTGCCCAGTTGCGCTACTGGCGTCTGGACCCGCTCATCGACCGGGCCGCACTCGGCGTGACCGAGTTGCTCACCAACGTCCACCGGCATGCCCAGCCGGACAAGAACTGCACCGTGGAGATCGAGCTCCAGCTCGACCGCCTCACGGTGTCGGTCCGCGACCACGATCCGCGCCTTCCCGTGGTCGAGGAAGGGACGACCGCCACTCCCATGGCCACCTGCGGCCGCGGCCTCGCGATGGTGGCCGCGGTCAGCGAGAGCTGGGGGGTGCGACCGCACGACGACGGCAAGGTCGTGTGGTTCACGCTGCCCGCGCCGACGGCCGCACCGCAACCGACCCGGCCGCCCCGCGGCACCGCCGAGCCGGCCCGCCGACTCACGGAACCGCAACCAGCGCCGGCAGCCATGCCGACGCCGTCCCACGCAGGCGCCGAGGCACCGATGCCCGCACACGCGGGCACCGGACCACCCGTGCCGGCACACGCGACCACCGGGACCCCCATGCCCGCCCACGCAACTGCCGGGACGCCCGCGCCCGCACACGCAAGTGCCGGGACACCCTTGCCCGCCCATGCGACCGCAGGATCACCCGCGCTCGCACACGCGACCGCGGCAACCACCACCCCCGCACACGCGACCGCGGCAACCACCACCCCCGCACACGCGAGCGCCGGGTCACCCGCCCCCGCACATGCGAGCGCCGGCGGTGTCACCCCCGCGCATGTGACCGCGGGAGCCGTCACGCCCGCGCACGCGGCCGGCGGTGGGGCCGTCGGCACGCACGCTCCCGCCCGCTCGGCTGTCGCCAGTTGAGCGGGCGGTGAGGCTTCCCGCCGGGCCGCCGCGGGGGGCGCGCGCACGATCGTGCAGCCGGTCCGGCTCGCGCCATCGCCGAGCAGGCCGGGCATCTCGACGCCGGAGCGGAAGCCGGGGCGAGCCGGTCGGCGAAGCCGCAGGCTGATCAGGGCGGCCGAGTACGCGCCCGCAATGCACGGCCACCGGGTGGTCTACCGGAGGGCTGCCAGGGGGTCGTCCAGCACCGGCTGCCAGGCCAACTCCGCGGCCCCGACGAGGCTGTTGTGGCTGAGCGTGCACGGCAGGATCGGCACGCCGCCGCTCTGCCCCCACAGGCTGCGGTCGGCGACCACCGCGCGCAGCCGCTCCGGGTCGGCGTCCAGCAGGGTGCGGTGCAGACCGCCGAGGATGATGCGGTCGGGGTTGAGGATGTTGACCAGCCCCGCCAGGCCGAGACCGAGCCGGTCGATCAGCGCCTCGGCGGCCCCGCGGACTGTCGGGTCGGCGTAGTGGTCGCGGACCAGGTCCTCGGCCTGCCGGAGCAGCGACACCTCGGGCCCGGGCTCGCGGCCGGCCTCGATGAGCAGGGCGAGGGGATCCGCCTCGACGTCCAGGCAGCCCCGGCTGCCGCAGTGGCAGGAGCGGCCCTCCGGGTTGACGGTGAGGTGGCCGACCTCCAGGGCCAGACCCGAACTGCCGGTGTGCAGGCGGCCGTCCAGGACCAGCGCACCGCCGACGCCGCGGTGACCGGTGGCCACGCACAGCAGGTCCCGGGCGCCGCGTCCCGCGCCGTGCCGGTGCTCGGCGAGCGCGGCGAGGTTCACGTCGTTGCCGGCGAACGCCGGCCCGGTGATGCCGGCCGCGCGCACGCACTCCGCGAAGATCCGGCGCACCGGGGCGCCCACCGGCCAGGCCAGGTGCAGGGGATTGAGGGCGAGGCCCTCCGGTTCGGCGACGGCGGACGGCACGGCGAGTCCGGCGCCGACACAGCGCAGGCCCGTGGCGCGGAGCAGGTCGGCGCCCGCCTCGACGACCGAGCCGAGCACCTTCGCCGGGTCGGCGTCGACCGTCTCGCAGCCGGGGGCCGTGGCGACGATACGGCCGCCGAGGCCGACGAGTGCGGCGCGGTAACCGTCGGCGTGCACCTGGGCGGCGAGTGCGACGGGGCCGTACTCGGCGACCTCCAGCCGGTGCGAGGGGCGGCCCTGCGAACCGGCGGCGGCACCGGGGTGCGCGTCGACCCTGATCAGGCCGAGCGACTCCAGTTCGGCGGCGACGGCGCCTGCGGTGGCGCGGGTGACACCGAGTTCCGCGGTGAGGACGGCGCGGGTGGGGGCGCGGCCGGTGTGCACGAGTTCCAGGGCGGGACCGAGTGCGCCACGTCCTCTGTCCAACCGGGGTTTCGGGGTTCCGTTCCCCGTCGGGTCGGGGGCGACCTTTCCGCTCATGAGAGGGAGTCTGCCATGATCCGCAGAAGCGGCCGTAGCGACGGTGCGGCGCCGTGGGGGCCGGTCCGCGGTTCAGAAGCCGCTCACTCTCAGCGTGAGGTTGAGACGGCCGGTCAGGCCCAGCTCCGCCGGCGCCGTGCCCGGACAGACCTTCGGCACCCCGTGATACGCGAGCCGCGACTCTCCTCCGAACACGAACAGGTCCCCCGATCTCAGTTCCACGTCCGTGTACGGCTTGCCCCGGCTCTCCGTGTTCCCGAAGCGGAACACGCACGTGTCCCCGAGGCTCAGCGACACCACCGGCGCGTCCGACCTCTCGTCGGCGTCGCGGTGCATGCCCATGCGTGCGTCGGCGTCATAGAAATTGATCAACGCGATGTCGTACGACAATCCGCCGACCGCTGCCGGCCCCAGCGCGTCGGTCACCGCGCGGCGGCCCAGTTCGTCGAGCCAGGCCGGGAAGGGCTTGACGGGACTGCCGTCGCCGTCGACGATCCTGCGGGCGTAGGCGTACGGGTACCAGTGCCAGCCCAGGCAGACCTGGCGGGCGGTCATGGTGCCGCCTCCGGGAGTGCGGACCGTGCGCAGTCCGGCGGGCGGCCGCGCCCACTCCCGGCAGGCCCTCAGCAGCTCGCGCTGCCGCTCCGCGCTCAGCCAGTCCGGGACGTGCACGGCGCCCGGCGCGACCTGGGCGCACGCCCTCGGGAACAGCTCGTCCTCCATGCCCCCATCCTGCCCGACGGGGTCTGAGCTGGGGCTCGGCTAGCCTGGACGCACGATGAGCGACCGTATGACGACTCCGTGGGGCGAGGTCGAACTGTCCCGCTTCCCCGACGACCCGCGCGACCGGCTGCGTGCCTGGGACGCCTCCGACGCGTATCTGCTCCGGTATCTGGACCGGGAGCGGATCGGGCCGGCCGGCCGGGTCGTGGTGCTCGGCGACCGCTGGGGCGCGCTGGTCACGGCGCTGGCCGAGCACCGGCCGGTGCAGATCACCGACTCGTACCTGAGCCAGGAGGCGACCCGCCTGAACCTGGCGCGGGCGGGTGTCGAACCGGGTGCCGTGCAGCTGCTCACCACGCAGGACCCGCCGCCGGACCGGGTGGACGTGCTGCTGGTGCGGGTGCCGAAGAGCCTGGCGCTGCTGGAGGACCAACTGCTGAGGCTGGCGCCCGCCGTGCACGCGGAGACGGTGGTCGTCGGCACCGGCATGGTGAAGGAGATCCGCACCTCGACCCTCCGGCTCTTCGAGCGGATCCTCGGGCCGACCCGGACCTCGCTCGCCGAGCAGAAGGCCCGGCTGATCCACTGCACCCCGGACCCGTCACTGGAACGCCCGGAGAACCCGTGGCCGTACGGCTACGCGCTCCCGGACGGCATCGGCGCGGTCTCCGGGCGTACGGTCGTCAACCACGCCGGTGTGTTCTGCGCCGACCGGCTCGACATCGGTACCCGGTTCTTCCTGGGGCATCTGCCGCGGGGCGGGCGGCGCGTCGTGGACCTGGGGTGCGGCAACGGGGTGATCGGTACGGCGGTGGCGCTGGCCGATCCGACGGCCGAGGTGCTGTTCGTCGACGAGTCGTTCCAGGCGGTGGCCTCGGCGGAGGCCACCTACAAGGCCAACGGGGTACCCGGACATGCCGAGTTCCGGGTGGGCGACGGGCTCGCCGGGGTCGCGGCCGGCAGTGTGGACGTGGTGCTGAACAACCCGCCGTTCCACTCCCACCAGGCGACCAGCGACGCGACGGCGTGGCGGATGTTCACGGGGGCCGAGCGGGCGCTGCGGCCGGGCGGTGAGCTGTGGGTGGTCGGCAACCGGCACCTGGGTTACCACGTGAAGCTGCGCCGGCTGTTCGGCAATTGTGAACTGGTGGCCGGCGACCCGAAGTTCGTGGTGCTGAAGGCGGTCAAGCGGGGCTCCCGTCCGTCAGCACCCCGATGATCCGGGTGACCTCCCGGGCCATCGCCTCCCTGCCGGCGCTCAGGTACGTGCGGGAGTCGACCGCCTCGGGGTGGTCCCCGAGGAAGCGGCGGATCGAGCCGGTCATCGCCATGTTGAGCGCCGTACCGACGTTGACCTTGGCGATGCCGCCGGCGACCGCGGCGACCAGGGCGTCGTCCGGGACTCCGGAGGAGCCGTGCAGGACGAGCGGCACGGACACGGCGGCCGACAGCCGTGCGAGCAGGCCGTGGTCGAGGTCGGCGGTGCGGGTGGTCATGGCGTGCGCGCTGCCGATCGCCACGGCCAGCGCGTCGATCCCGGTGCCGGTGACGAAGGCCCGGGCCTCGTCGGGGTCGGTGCGCGCACCGGGTGCGTGCGCGTCCAGCGGCGGTCGGCCGTCCTTGCCGCCGACCTGCCCCAACTCCGCCTCGATCCAGAGGCCTCGGGCGTGCGCCCAGGTGACGGCCGCCGCGGTGGCGGCGAGGTTGCCGGCGTACGGCAGCCGGGACGCGTCGTACATCACGGAGCTGAAGCCTGCGGTGGGCGCCTGCCGGAGCAGGTCGTCGCTCTGGACGTGGTCGAGGTGCAACGCGACGGGAACCGTGGCGCGTTCGGCGGCCGCGGCGGCCGCTCGGGCCAGCGGGAGCAGCCGACCGTGGCGGAACCGCACGGCGTTCTCGCTGACCTGGAGGACCACGGGCGAACCGGCCGCCTCGGCGCCGGTGACGACGGCCTCCACGTGTTCCAGGGTGATGACGTTGAACGCGGCGACGGCCGTCCGGGCCCGGGCGGCCCTGGTCATCAGTTCGCCGGTGGCTGCGAGGGGCACCGTCATTCCTCCCCGGCCGGGGCGAGGATCACCGAGCGGGTGAGGTGGCGCGGCCGGTCGGGGTCGAGGCCCCGGGCGGCGGCGACCGCGACCGCGAGGCGCTGGGCGCGGACCAGTTCGGCGAGCGGGTCGAGGGTGCCCTCGATCCAGGAGCCGCCGGTGGCACCGACCTGTTCGGCGAGTCCGGCCGGGGCCGGGCCGAACATCCAGGTCGCCGTGGACCGGGTGGTGACGCTGATCGGGCCGTGCCGGTACTCCATCGCCGGGTAGGCCTCGGTCCAGGACAGCGAGGCCTCGCGCATCTTGAGCGCGGCCTCGCTCGCCAGCCCGACGGTCCAGCCCCGCCCGAGGAACGTGAACTGCGTGCACTCGACCAGCCCTGGCGGCAGGGGGGTCGACAGCGCCGTGCGGGCGTCGGTGACCACGGCGTCAGTGTGCAGGCCGAGGTGGGCGCGGACGAGGGTGAGCGCGCTGGTCGCGAACCGTGTCTGCACGACGGAGCGTTCGTCCGCGAAGTCCAGGGCCACGATGTCGTCGGCGGCCTCCGCCACGGGGGTGTCCGGGTCGGCGGTGACCGCGACCGTGCGGATCCGCCCCCTCACCTCGCCGAGCAGGTCCAGCACTTCGGTGGTGGTGCCGGACCGGGTGAGCGCGAGCACCCGGTCGTACCGGCGCCCGTACGGGAACTCGGAGGCGGCGAAGGCGTCCGTCTCGCCGTGTCCGGCCGACTCGCGCAGTACGGCCGCGGCCTGCGCCATGAAGTACGAGGTGCCGCAGCCGACGATCGCGACCCGCTCGCCCGCCGGCGGCAGTGCCGCCCGGTGCGGTCCGGCCGCCCGGGCCGCGCGCGTCCAGCACTCGGGCTGGCTGTTCAGTTCCTCGGTGACATGTGACATATCACTGCCTCTCCCCTGCCTGCCGTCTCTCGTGATTGTTATTGCAAGATAGAAGCAGTTTTCGAGCACAATCAAGCATTTCCAGGAAAGCCGGATGCGCTAGGGTCACCCGGAACCCGAGGAACGGAGGGGCGGATGTCGCGCGACGCCCGCTGGAAGGCGCTGCTCGAGCTGCTGGTCGAGCGCGGGCGCCTGGAGGTCGAGGAGGCGGCGGCCGAACTGGCGGTCTCGGCGGCCACGATCCGCCGGGACCTCGACCAGCTGGCCGAACAGCAGATGCTGGTGCGCACCCGGGGCGGCGCGGTGGTGCACGGGGTGTCGTACGAACTGCCGTTGCGCTACAAGACGGCGCGGCGGGCCCCCGAGAAGCAGCGGATCGCCAAGGCGGTGGCGGAACTGGTCGCGCCCGGCGAGGCGGTGGGGCTGACCGGCGGCACGACCACCACGGAGGTGGCCCGCGCCCTGGCCGTGCGCGGCGATCTCACCACGGGGACACCGGCGCTGACGATCGTCACGAACGCGCTCAACATCGCCAACGAGCTCGCGGTACGGCCCCAGTTCAAGATCGTACTGACCGGAGGGGTGGCCCGCCCCCAGTCGTACGAACTCGTCGGCCCGCTCGCGGACGGGGTGTTGGGCCAGATCTCCCTGGACGTGACGGTGCTCGGAGTGGTCGCCTTCGACGCCGTCCACGGGGCCGCGGCCCATGACGAGGCGGAGGCCGCGATCAACCGGTTGCTGTGCGAGCGTGCGACGCGCGTGGTCGTCGCCGCCGACTCCAGCAAGCTGGGCGGGCGGGCGTTCGCCCATATTTGTGCGGCGGAACTGGTGGACACGCTGGTGACGGACAGGGCGGCGGCCCCGGAGGCGGTGGGCCGGTTCGAGGAGGCCGGGATCCGGGTCGTCACCGTGTGAGCCGGCCGCGCACCCCGGTCACATGCCGCTGGTGTCCGCGCTGACGAACCCCGCGCCCCGCTGATCGTTGCAGCCGAACACGGGCCGGTCGGCCGGGTCGGGCCAGCTCTGCTGGGCCTGGAGGGCGACGCTCACCAGGGTCAGCAGCAGGTCGACGTCGCTCGCGGCGTCGAGCCGTATCGTCACCCACTGCGAGCCGGGGACGATCCGGATCGCCCCCGTGTTCTTGAGGTTCTTGGCGAAATGCCGGATGGCACAGGCGGTCAGACGCAGGTCCACGTCGCGGTCGGAGTGGAAGTGCGCGATCTCGCCCTGCGCCGAACTCACCGCCTGGCCAAGGCCGCAGCTCGGTAGGGCCTGGCTCAGGTCGGGCCAGGCCGCCAGTTGCGCGAGAGCGCGCGAGGCCAACGTCATGGGGTCATCATGACCCGCTCACTCTCCGGTAACCAACCAGCGAGCCGTTATTAACCGAGCTGTTGCCGGACTCTGTCCGAACACAGGCTCAGGGGGCGAGTGGGCGTCCGCAGGATTTCATCGGTTCGAGGGACAGTTCGAGGGACAGAAGGTACTACGCCCGCCTGGCGGCCGCAGCCGCGAACGCGTCGGCGGCCGCGAGGTCGAAGTCGCCGTGGTCACTGCCGAGGCCCTGGGCGACCAACGCGGCCACCGCGTTGCCGAGTACGGCCGCCTCGAGCGGGGTGCGGCCCAGGCCGATGCCGTAGACGAACCCGGCCGAGAAGGCGTCACCGCAGCCGGTGGTGTCGACGACGTCGATCTCGAACGCGGGGACCGTCTCGGTGCCGTCGGCGGTGACCAGCAGGGCCCCGTCCGCGCCACGGGTGACGGCGACCAGCCCGGCCCCGGCGCCGACCAGTTTCTTCGCGCCCGCCACCAGGTCGTCCTCCTCGGAGAAGCCCAGCACCTGGTCGTCGTTGGGGAGCAGGTGGTCGATGTGGGGCAGGGCCGGCGCGAGCTGCTCGAAGCTGCCGAACACGCCGGGCGCGAGCAGGTCGACGGAGGTGGTCACGCCGTGCTCCTTGGCGAAGTGCAGGATTCTGGCGGCGACCTCGACACCGATCAACTCCGGTCCGCCGAGGTGCAGATGGCTGGCCTCGGCGAGGGCTTCCCAGGGCACGTCGTCGAGGCCGTAGGTGACGTTGGCGCCGAGCAGATGAAGGGAGGGGCGGCTCCCGTCGGACCGGATGGGCAGCACGCTGGCCGATGTGCCGGTGTCGACCCGGCGGACCAGGAACTCGGTGTCGATCCCGGCCCCGCGCAGCAGTCGCACCAGCATGTCACCGGTGGCGTCGGCGCCGATCGCCCCGGTGGTCCGCACCGTGGCGCCGAGCTTGGCGAGGCTGAGGGCGGTGCCGGCGGCCGTCCCGGCGGCGGTCATCCTGATGTCCTCGACCAGGGTCGCGCCCTGCCCCTCGGGTATCGCGTCCACCGGCCGCACCAGCACGTCCAGCACGTGCACGCCCATCGTGACGACTCTCATGACTTGCCCTCCTGCAAGGATTGAGTGGTGCCGTAGTTCCGTGCGATCGCGGCCTCGATCACCGCGAGTTGCTGCTGCTCGTCCAGGACCCGCGGCGTGCCGAGCGCCGCCGCGTACTGGTAGACCCCACAGGCCCATTCGAGCAACAGGGCGTTCTCGACGGCCTTGTCGAGGGTCGGACCGACGGTGACCGAGCCGTGGTTCGCCATCAGGGCGGCGCTGCGGCCGGCCAGCGCGGTCAGCACCGACTCGGCCAGGTCCGGGGTACCGAAGGTGGCGTACGGCGCCACCCGCACGGCGCCACCGAGGGCAAGCAACTGGTAGTGGATGCACGGCAGTTCGTCGAGGACGCAAGAGAGGGCGGTGGCCATCGGGGCGTGGGTGTGGACCACCGCGCCCGCGCCGTAACGCCGGTAGACCCCTAGGTGCAGGTCGAGTTCGGAGGTCGGCTGGAGCGTCCCGGCGACGACCTTCCCCGACAGGTCGACCACCGTCACCTGGCCCGCGGTGAGATGGGCGAGCACCGCACCGGTCGCGGTGACCGCGACCCGGTCCCCCACCCGCACGCTGACGTTTCCCGCCGTTCCGACGAGCAGTCCCGCGGCTCCCAGACGGCGGCATACGTCCGCCACCGCGGCCCGCTCCTGCACCAGTGCGGAGCTTGAGTCCGTCATGGCCGCGACGCTAACGTAAACCTGAAACAAAGTCACGTTCAGATTCAGGAGCCGTCCGTGTCCGAGCCGACCACCGACGAGACCGGGGTCGTGCTGCGCCGCACTCCCCAACAGGCGCGCAGCAAAGCCCGGTTGGCGCGAGTGCTGGAGGCGGCGGAGCAGGTGCTGGTCGCCGAGGGCGTCCAGGCGCTCACCACGACCAGGGTCGCCGCGGCGGCCGGGGTGTCGGTCGGCTCGCTGTACCAGTACCTGCCGGACCGGGACGCCATCGTCGACGCGCTGGCGGCCGGTTACTTCGCGCAACTGGAGGCCGTCATGGACGACTTCGTCCGCGCGGCGGCCGTCGAGCGGTGGCCCGACCCGGTCGGCGTGCTCATCGACACGTACGCCGCGCTCTACCGCAGCGAACACGGCTTCCGGGCCCTGTGGTTCGGCAGCGGGCTGACCGACCGGACCAGGGAGGCGGACCGCGAGCACAAGCGCCGGATGGCCGAAGGGGTCCGCCGGGTACTCCTCGCCCTCGGCGTCGCCGACGACACTCAGACGCTCGGCCGGGCCTGCCACGCCGCCGTCCTCACCGCCGACGCCCTCGCCCAGGAGGCCTTCCGCCGCGACGCCGAGGGCGACACGGCCCTCCTCGACGAGGCCAAGGTGATGCTGCGCGGCTATCTCACGGCCATCGCCCGGCGCCGGGAGCACGGGCCGGCCTGAGGGTCCCCGAGCGGCACCTGGAGCAACCCGGCACCGCGCCGCGCATGCGAGACTCGGCGCGCACGGCGGCCCTGCGGCAGGCGGCCACACCCGGCGCCCCGCCTCGCGACGGGGCAGGTGGACGCCATCGGCGGTGAGCGGGGTTCGCCCGGACTCGTCCGATGGCGCGGTGCGCCCATCGCGTGCCGCGGTGGGTTCCCGCGGCACCGGCGTCACCGTGCGCGACACGAGCGACGCGGGCGACGGCGCCGGGCGGGGGCCGTACGCCCGTGGTCGGGAGGTGGGGTGGGTTTGGCGGGGCGGCGGGCCGGATACCTTCGGCACCGCCAGGACCGTTCCCCTCGCGGCAGCGGCCCGCGGTAAGCGGGGGACCGACGCAGTCGCCGTGGTGGACGCAGGCCACGGCTCGCAGCCGTTCGAGGAGGCACGTCACCGATGGCCCGTCCGACCCGCCCCGCACCCCTTCGTCGCACGTCCGCGAACGCGCTGCTCCCCCTCGTCACCCTGGCGGCGGCCCACATCGGTCCCGCCGCCACCTGGCTCCCCGGGCTGCGGCACCGGTGCTTCCCGGGCCTCGCCGGGCAGGGGCGCCCCGACCACATCGCCCTGACCTTCGACGACGGCCCCGATCCCGGATCCACCCCGTACTTCCTCGAAGCCCTGGACGATCTGGGCGTCCGGGCGACCTTCTTCCTGCTGGGCGAGAGCGCGGTGCGGTATCCGGCGCTCGTCCGCGAGATGGCCGAGCGCGGCCACGAGCTCGCGGTCCACGGCTGGACGCACGACCGGCCCTGGCTGCCCGCGCCCGCCCGCGACCGGTCGGAGGTCCTGCGCTCCGTGGCGGCGCTGACCGATCTCGCGGGCCGGCGTCCGCGCTGGTACCGGCCCCCCTACGGGATTCTGACGTCCGGACGATGGGCGGCCGCGCACCGGGCGGGACTGCGAACGGTGCTGTGGACCGCATGGGGCGAGGACTGGACGGCCGACGCCACGGCCGTCTCGGTGCGGGCGCGGATCGGAGCCGACCTGCGGCCCGGCGGTACGGTCCTCCTGCACGACTCCGACCGGGTGGCGGCGGCGGGCTGCTGGCGCTCCGCTTTGGGAGCCCTGCCGGAGATCGTGCGGGGGTGCCGCACGGCCGGGATGTCGGTCGGGCCGCTCGCCGAGCACCGCCCGGTGCGGCACCGCGGCCGCCGCCACGCCGGGACGCCGGCCGGTGGTCAGGACGGCGAAGGTCCCTGACCCGGCCGGGCGAGCACGCGCGCCAGCAGGTCGTCCCGGAACAGCGCACGTCCCGCCGCGACGCGCCGGTCCCGCCGCGGCCCCGGTCCGGTCAGCCGGTCGAGCGAGTCGACCAGGCCGGTCGCGTCGGCCGCGAGGTCGCACAGTCCGAGGGCGGCCATCCGCCGGACCCCCTGCTCACCGTGGCCGGGCAGCGGCCGGTAGGCGACGACGGGCACGCCGGCGGCCAGCGCCTGGACGGCGGTCTGTCCCGCCGCGTTGTCCACCATCGCGGCGCAGCCGCGCAGCAGTCGTGGCATGTCCGTCACCCAGCCGGGCGCGGCCACTCCCGGGATCCCGGCCAGCGTCCGTCGCAGCCGCTCGTTGCGTCCGCTGAGCACGACCGGGCGGAAACCGCGCTCGACGAGCAGCCCGGCCGTGGCCGACAGGTCCGAGCCCACCCCCCAGGCGCCGGCCGACACCAGCACCGCGGGACGTCCGGTCCCGGGGCGTTCCGCGCGGTCACGCGGGGCGCGCGCCCCGGTTCCCGTCCCGTCGCCGAAGAAGCGCGGATCCACCACCGGGCCGACCGCCTCCGCCGGTCCGCCGAGCCATCGGCGCACCTGACGGGCGGCGTCGTCGGAGACACACAGATGGCGGTCGTTGCCGGGGTGCAGCCACTGCCGGTGCACGGCGAAGTCGACGATCATGACGGTGCTGGGCACCCGCAGCACGCCGGTGGCCCGCAGTTCCCCGGTGAGCTGCGCCGCCAGGTGGAAGACCGGCACGACCAGGTCGCAACGGGACCGGCGCACGGACGTCATGAAGGCGCCGGCGGCCAGCCGGGCCAACGGAGCACCGTTCGGGCGGCGGCCACGTCCGGGCCGGAAGAGCAGGTGGTAGAGGGCGCCGTACGCCCGTGGCGCGCGCCGGACACAGGTCTCGTAGCACCCGCGCAGGCCCGCGCCGAGGCCGCGGGGCAGCAGTTCGAGCACGTCGACGACCTGTGCCT
This sequence comes from Streptomyces sp. NPDC006655, assembly GCF_040703965.1. Lineage (NCBI taxonomy): Bacteria > Bacillati > Actinomycetota > Actinomycetes > Kitasatosporales > Streptomycetaceae > Streptomyces > Streptomyces sp. NPDC006655. The sequence goes on from NZ_JBEYJU010000001.1 coordinate 94,699, forward strand.
CCCGGCCGGCCGCCCGGGCCCGGCGGGCCAGTTCGGCGGCGACGCTGTCGTGCCCGGCGCCCATACTGGCGCTGACCAGCAGCAGCCGTCGGGTTTCCGGCGCGGGTCCCGTCTCGCGGCGAGCGGATGCGTGGGCGGCCATGGGTCCTCGGTCGTCAGCGGCGACGTCGCCACAGTGTGGCCGACACCGCGATGAGTGACCCGCGGCGGGCGGCGCCAAACGCGCTCGGGTGGTCCCCGCCGACCTCATCGACCATGGTGGACATGGTCGTGGTTGCTGTCGCGCTGGGGACGGCTCCGTCGGTTCCGCCGTTCGGCCGTTTCGAAGTCCTGCGCGGCGGTTACCCCGCAAAGCGACCAGCCCGCCCGGAGCAGGAGCGGTTCCCCTTCCCACCTGTCCACCAGCGCTGCGAGGCCGTCCATGTCCCACGCCGCCTTCCGAGCCGACACCACAGCGACGGCCGCGTCCGGACGGAGCCCGCTGCCGGGCAAGCGGGCGGGCGCCGTGCGCAGGTCCGCGGCGTTCCGGGGTTCCGCCCTCGTCACGGGTGCGTCTTCCGGTATCGGCGCGGCGGTCGCGCGCCGTCTGGCGGCGGAGGGCGGCTGGCACATGGTCCTCAACGGCCGCGACGCGACCCGGCTGGATCGGGTGGCCGCGCAGGCGTCGGCCGTGGCCTTCGCCGCGGACCTCACCCGCCCGCACACCGACCGGGAGCTGTGCGACTTCGTCCTCGACCGGGTCGGCAGGCCCGATCTGCTGGTGGCCTGCGCCGGCGTGGGCTGGGCCGGGGACTTCACGGCCATGCCGCGTTCGGCGATCGAGGAGGTCGTCGCGGTGGATCTGCTGGCCACCCTGCACGTCGTACGGCGGCTCGCCCCGCACATGGCCGAGGCGGGCTCCGGACGCATCGTGCTGATCGGCTCCGTGGCGGGCTGTGTCGGAGTGCGCGGGGAGGCCGTGTACTCCGCGGTCAAAGCGGCACTGGGCGTCTTCGCCGACGCCCTGCGGTACGAACTGCGCACCACCGGTGTGGGGGTCAGCCATGTCATCCCCGGCGTGGTGGACACCCCGTTCTTCACCCGCCGCGGAGTGCCCTACCTGCGCTCGTCACCCCGGCCCGTGGCACCCGAACGGGTGGCCGACGCCGTCTGGAGCAGTGTGCGACGCGGCCGGGACGAGGTGTTCGTGCCGGCCTGGCTCCGCCTGCCCGCCCGGGTGCGGGGCCTGTCCCCCGGGCTGTACCGCTCGCTCGCCGCCAGATTCGGATGAGGGGCCGGTGGGAGCGCTCACGGTCGTCCTCGCCCTGCTCGCGGCGTTGTGCAACGCCTCGGCGTCGGTGCTGCAACGGCGGGCCGCGGCGGAGGACGAGTCCGACAGCCGACTCGGCGCCCGGCAGGCCGTGCGCTGGCTGGGGCGTCTGCTGCGGCGGCCGTACTGGCTCGCGGGCGCCGGTCTGCTGGCCCTGGCCAGTGTGTTCCAGGGTTCGGCGCTCGCCACCGGCAGCCTGTCCGTCGTCCAGCCGCTGCTGACCAGCGAGCTGCTGTTCACCCTGGTGGTGGGCAGTGTGGTGTTCCGTCGCCGCCCGGACCGGCGGACGTGGTTCGCGTTCGTCTCCCTCGGGGCGGGGCTGGCTCTCTTCCTCGTCGCGGCCTCGCCGACGGCCGGCCGGACCGCGGCGAGCGGCGGCGCCTGGCTCGTGGTCGGCGCAGTGGTGCTCGCCGCGGTGACGGCGTTGGTGCTGGCCGGCCGGCTGGCCCGCGGCGGCCCGCGGGCCGCGCTGTACGGCCTCGCCTCGGCCATGTCGTTCGCCGTGACAGCCGCGCTGATCAAGGAGGTCGTGGGGAGGTTCGGACAGGGTCCGGCGGCGGTTCTCGGGCATTGGTCGCTGTGGGCACTGGCCGTCGCGGGGCTGATCGGTTTCACGCTGCTGCAGGCGGCGTTCCGCGCCGGATCGCTGACGGCGTCCCAGCCCGCCCTCACCCTCGGCGACGCCCTCACCAGTGTCGCCCTGGGCTGGGCGCTGTTCGGGGAACGCATCGGGCTCGGGGTGCGGCTGGTGCCCGAGATCATCGGCGTCCTGCTCATCGGGGCGGGCAGCCTGGGCCTGGCGGGCGCGCCGTCGGTCAGCGGCACGTGGGACACGGTCCCCGACGACCCGGCCGAGCCCGCCGACGGACAGCGGCGGTACGGAGAGCAGAGGCAGGGGTGGTGGGGTGAGGAGCGGCAGGACGACCCTCGCGAGTGACGGGTCGGGCCGCGTGGGACGTGGGTGACGTCCGCCGGGCGGGGCACGGACCGCTCGGCACCGACGTACCGGTTCAGCGCGGGACGCGTGCGCCCGGACGGGGAGGGCGCACACCGGGTGTACCTCCCCGATTGCGGGCCGAGTCCTCACCCCGGCCGCTCCTCTCCCCCCGGCCGCTCCTCTCCCCCCGGCCGCTCCTCGCCCCCCGTGCCCTGTCCCGGCATGGCCGGATGGCGGGCGAGCACGAAGACACCCGTGACGACGGCGGCCAGGCCCGCCACCTGCCAGGCGAGGGAGGCGCTGTCGGTGTGCAGGCGGTCGCCGAGGAACGCGATGCCGCAGGCGATGCCCACGAGGGGTTCGGCGGCCGTGAGAGCCGGCAGGGACATCCGCAGCGGTCCGGCTTCGAAGGCACTCTGCACCAGCATCAGACCGGTCACGGCCAGGGCCACCACCGCGTACGGCTCCCAGCGCAGGAGCAGGGCGACCACCCCGCGGCTACCGGCGATGCCGGTGGACACCCGGGTCAGGGCGTCCTGCAGGCCGTAGAGCATGCCCGCCGCCGTGGCCAGCAGCGGCGGTTCCTCGAAGAGCGGCAGGTGACGTGCGAAGCCGATCAGGGCGAGGGCCACGCCGATCACCAGGCCGATGACCAGCCACTGCCGGAAGACCCCCGCGGCGGCCGGACCCGGGGCGGGGCGGCCGGCCAGGGTGAACGCGGCCACTCCCCCGCCGAGCAGCAGGACCCCGGCCCAGCCGGCGGCGCCGAGCCGCTGGCCGCTCAGCCAGCGCGCCAGGGCGAACGCGAAGAGCAGGTTGGTGACCAGCAGGGGCTCCACCTGGGACAGGTTGCCCCGGGCGAGCGCGACGGTGCTCAGCAACTGTCCGGCCACCATGCATCCGATGCCGCCCAGCCAGAGGCCGCTGTGCGCGAGGTCCCACAGGAGCCGGAAGCGCAGGACGTCGGCGGCGGGCGCCCGTTCGGCGGCGTGCTGCTGGAGCACGAATCCGACACCGAGCAGACATGCGGCGGAGATGCCCAGGACGTAGATCATGAGCGTTACCCGTCAGGTCCCCGTCCGCGTGCCGGACCGGTGCTCGTTCCATGGAGGACGATGGCTCGCCCGCGGCGGGCTCGTCCACGACGACCCGCCGGATCGACCATACGTGACCTCCGACCGGTGTGCCCGCCCGCGACACGGGGAGACGGCCGCGCCGGACGCACCCTCACCCGCCGGCCCCCGCCCGTAGCCCGCCGCCCTGCCCTCAGGAGGTGTCCTCGGGCGGTTCTCCGTCCCGCGGCTCGGCATCAGGAGATGGGCCGGGGCGTACGTGGGGCGGGGTGTCGAAGCGCACCTGGATCTTCTGGAAGCCCTTGAAGGCCTCGGTGGTGGCGTACGACCGGTAGGCGCGGCGATCCGCCGGGCTCAGGTGCACCCGGTCCGTGAAGGGGGTCAGCAGACTCCGCGGCCACAGCCGCATGACGCGTACGGCGCCGGTCTCGGCCGCCAGCACGAAGATCAGCGCACCCGCGTAGAGCCAGGCGAGCAGCCCGAGGACGATGCCGAACATGCCGTAGGTGGCGGTCGCGCCGCGCAGCACGTGGCTGACGTAGTACGTGCCCGCCCACTGCAGTCCCTGCCAGGCGAAGGCGGCGCCCAGCGCGACGCCGAGCAACTGGCGTAGTGGAAGGGCCCGGTGGGTCAGCAGCCGGTAACTCAGTACGAGCAGCACGGTGTTGAGGAGCACGGAGCCGACCGTGGCGGCGATCCAGGTGCCGCCGCGCAGCCGCGCCCCGAGCAGGAACGTCTGGGAGCCCGCCACCGAGAGCAGGGTGAACGCGCAGAGCCCGAGCGCCAGGACGAGCAGGAACAGCAGGCCCTTGAGCCGCGAGCGGAAGGGGTCCGGGCGGGCGTGCCGCGGCACCGCCCAGATCTTGTTGAGGGTGTACTGCGCGGCCTGTGCGACGCCCAGCGAGCCGTAGACGGTGCCCGCGATACCCACGGCGAGTGCGGCTCCGCTGCCGTGGAAGGAGTGGATGTTCCTCTCCAACTGGTCGCCGATGACCGGGAACTCGCGCAGCGCCGAGTCGAGGACCCGCTGCCGCAGGGCCGGGTCGCCGCCGAGGAAGGTGCTGAGGACGGCGACGAGGATCAGGAGCAGTGGGAAGAGGGAGAGGAAGCCGTAGTAGGTGAGCAGGGCGGCGAGGTAGGCGGCCTGGTCGTCGTAGAACTTGTACAGGACGGCGAGCGGCAGTCCCACCCAGCGGTGACGTCTCTGGAAGCGGTCAGCACGCTCGAGAAGTCTCATGGCCCGTCATGCCCACGCGGCATCTGTCCTTCCCGGAGTCCCGCCGTTCGCCCGCGGGCCCGTCGGGTACCCGCGCCGACCGGCCCCACGCGGCCCGAATCGGGCAACCTTGCCGCGGTGTCCCGTCCTCGCCTAGCCTGAATTTGTGCCGCTGATAAACAAAACCCGATCGCACACCGTCGTGCCGGGTGGCCCCCTCGCCCTCACCCGCCTGCGGATCGCCCTCACCGCCTTCTTCGCCATGGACGGCTTCGTCTTCGCCGGCTGGGTGGTCCGGATCCCCGACATCAAGCACCAGACCCACGCCTCGGTCGGCGCGCTGGGGCTCGCGCTGCTCGGCGTCTCGGCCGGTGCGGTGATCACCATGACGCTCACGGGCCGGCTGTGCCGCCGGTACGGGAGCCGGCCGGTGACGATCGTCTGCGCCGTCCTGCTCTGCCTCAGTGTCGCGCTGCCCCCGCTGACCCACTCGGTAGCGGCCCTCGGCGCGGTCCTGCTCGTCTTCGGCGCCGCTTACGGCGGACTGAACGTCGCCTTCAACAGCGCCGCGGTCGACCTCGTCGCGGCCCTGCGCCGCCCGATCATGCCCACCTTCCACGCGGCGTTCAGCCTCGGCGGCATGATCGGCGCCGGACTCGGCGGCCTGGTCGCCGGCTCCCTGAGTCCCACGCGCCATCTCCTCGCCCTCACCGTGATCGGCCTGCTGGTCACGGCGGTCGCCGGCCGCACGCTGCTCCGTCACGACATCCCCGTCCCCCACAGCGAGGACCGTCCCGGCGCCGCCCCGCGCCGCCGGGACGGCCGGACGCGCCGGATGGTCCTCGTCTTCGGCCTGATCGCCCTGTGCACGGCCTACGGGGAGGGCGCGATGGCCGACTGGGGCGCCCTGCACCTGCGGCAGGACCTGGGCGCGTCCGCGGGGGTCGCCGCCGCCGGTTACACGTGCTTCGCGCTGGCCATGACCGTAGGGCGGGCGACCGGGACGACGCTGCTCGAGCGGCTCGGGCGGTCCAGGACCGTGGTGTTCGGGGGCAGTACGGCGGCGGCCGGCATGCTCCTCGGCTCCCTCGCGCCGTGGGTGTGGGCCGCCCTGCTCGGCTTCGCGATCACGGGTCTGGGTCTGGCCAACCTGTTCCCGGTGGCGGTGGAGCGGGCCGGTGCCCTGGCGGGCCCGTCGGGCGTGGCGACGGCGTCCACGCTGGGCTACGGCGGCATGCTCCTCGGCCCGCCGGCGATCGGTTTCGTGGCGGACTGGACCTCCCTGCCGACGGCCCTGACGAGCGTGGCGGCGCTGGCGGCGGTGGCGACGCTGATCGGCGCGACATCCAGGTGAACGGAGCCTCCGCTCGCCCGAAGCTCTCCGCTCGACCAGCACTCCGCTCGCCCGAAGCACTCGGCTCGAGCAGCACTCCGCTCGCCCGAAGCACTCGGCTCGAGCAGCACTCCGCTCGCCCGAAGCACTCGGCTCGACCGAAGCACTTCGCTCGGCCCGAGCACCATGCTCAGTCCGGCGGCTCCGGCTCCCGTACCCGGTGGACGTGTCGGGGCGGTGCCGTTCACGGCCGTGGCGGGAGGCGGCCCGCCGGGTGTGCGCCGGCGGTGGAATCCTGTTGCGTCGGCGCCCGCGTCGTCGTGCAGACTCACGGCATGGAGACTGCCGAGTTCCTTGAGACCCTGGACCGGGAAGGCCGTTCGCTGGCCGCGGCCGCCGAGGCGGCGGGGCCCGACGCCAAGGTGCCGACCTGCCCGGACTGGCAGGTGCGCGACCTGCTGCGGCACACGGGTACGGTCCACCGGTGGGCCGCCGGTGTCGTCGCCGACGCGCACCTCGAGCCCCGCCCCATACCAAGCCCGCCCGACCTCGACGGCGCTGAGCTGATCGCCTGGTACCGGGACGGCCATCGCAGGCTCGTCGGAACCCTGGCCGACGCGCCGGCCGACCTGACCTGCTGGACCTTCCACCCGGCCCCCGTCCCCTCACCGCTGGCCTTCTGGACCCGCAGGCAGGCCCACGAGACCACCGTCCACCGGTACGACGCCGAGTCCGCGCTCGGCGGCCCGGTGTCCCCCGTCGCCACCGGCTTCGCGGTCGACGGCATCGACGAACTGCTGCGCGGCTTCCATGCCCGTCCGCGCAGCCGCGTCCGCACCGAGACCCCGCGGGTGCTGCGGGTGCGCGCCGTGGACGCGGACGCGGTGTGGACCGTACGGCTGACGGCCGAGCCCCCGGTGGCGGAGCCCGGTGAGTCCGGCCCGGCGGAGGCCGAACTGGCGGGTCCGGCAGACGAGTTGTACCTGGCGTTGTGGAACCGGGTACCGGTGCCGCACGTGACCGGCGACCCCGGACTGGCCCGCCTGTGGCGGACGAACTCCGGTATCTGACCGCCGGGTTCAGCCGGTCAGCAGCCGGCTGAGCACCGCGCGCTGCATGGGCAGCACCTCACCGTGCAGCGCGCGCCCCTTCCCCGTGAGCGCCACCCGCACCCCCCGCCGGTCCTCCGGGCACATGGCCCGCTCGACCAGGCCGTCCTTCTCCAGCCGGGCGACCAACCGGGACAGCGCGCTCTGACTGAGATGCACCCGCTCGGCGATCTCCTGGACCCGGTAGCTGCAGCCCCCGTCGGCCGCGGAACCGTCGGAGAGCAGATCGAGGACCTCGAAGTCGCTGGCGCACAGTCCGTGGCCGTGCAGCGCGCGGTCGAGTTCGCACTGGATACGGGCGTGCAGGGCCAGGATGTCCCGCCATTGCTCCACGAGCGCCTGCTCGGGCTTCTTCGCCGACATCTCGGCACCGTAGCAGAGAACCAGATTTATTGCACCGTAATTAAATGCGCTTGCAGTCAATGCATATGCATGTAGTCTCCGGTGTCATGACCTCTCCGCTCACAGCCCCTGCCGCCGCGCCCTCGGCGGTGCGCTGGACCCCCCGGCTCTGGGGCACCCTGCTGGTGCTCTGCGCCGCGATGTTCCTGGACGCCCTGGACGTGTCCATGGTCGGCGTCGCCCTGCCGCCGATCGGCTCCGACCTGCACCTGTCGACCTCGACCCTGCAATGGATCGTCAGCGGCTACATCCTGGGATACGGCGGCCTGCTGCTGCTCGGCGGCCGCACCGCGGACCTGCTCGGGCGGCGCCAGGTGTTCCTCGTGGCGCTCGGCGTGTTCGCGCTCGCCTCCCTGCTCGGCGGCCTCGTCGACTCGGGCCCGCTGCTGATCGCCAGCCGCTTCGTCAAGGGCCTCAGCGCGGCCTTCACCGCCCCGGCCGGCCTCTCGATCATCACGACCACCTTCCCGGAGGGCCCGCTGCGCAACCGCGCCCTCTCCATCTACACCACCTGCGCGGCCACCGGTTTCTCCATGGGCCTGGTGCTCTCCGGCCTGCTCACCGAGGCCAGTTGGCGCTTCACCATGCTGCTGCCCGCGCCCATCGCCCTGATCGCGCTGCTCGCCGGCCTGAGGCTGCTGCCGCGCAGCTCCCGCGAGCGCGACCACAACGGCTACGACATCCCGGGCGCGATCCTCGGCACCGCCTCGATGCTGCTGCTGGTGTTCACCGTGGTGGAGGCCCCGCAGGCGGGCTGGGCTTCGGCCCGCACCCTGCTCTCGTTCCTCGCCGTCGCCGTCCTGCTGACCGTGTTCGTCCAGGTCGAACGTCGCTCCCCCGGCCCGCTCGTCCGCCTCGGCGTGCTGCGCGCCGGCAACCAGGTCCGCGCCCAACTCGGCGCCGTCGCCTTCTTCGGCTCGTACGTGGGCTTCCAGTTCCTGACCACCCTGTACATGCAGTCCTTGCTGGGCTGGTCCGCGCTCCACACGGCGCTGGCCTTCCTGCCGGCCGGCGCCCTGGTGGCGGTCTCCTCGACCAGGGTCGGCGCGATCGTGGACCGCTTCGGCACCCCGCGACTGATCGCGGCGGGCTTCGCGTTCATGGTCCTCGGCTACGCCCTGTTCCTGCGCATCGACCTGGACCCGGGCTACGCGGCGGTGATCCTGCCGTCGATGCTGCTGATCGGAGCGGCCTGCGCCCTGGTCTTCCCCTCGCTCAACATCCAGGCCACCAACGGCGTCGACGACCACGAGCAGGGCATGGTCTCCGGGCTCCTCAACACCTCCGTCCAGGTGGGCGGTGCGATCTTCCTGGCGATCGTGACCGCCGTGGTCACCGCCGGTGCCCCCGCCCACGCCACCCCGCAGGCGGTGCTCGACAGCTACCGGCCGGGGTTCGTGGTGGTCGCCTGCGTGGCCCTCGCCGGGCTGCTGATCGCACTCACGGGGCTGCGCACCAAGCGCCCGCAGCAGACCGTCGTGATCGCCAAGTCCACCTCCTCGGAGGCGGCGCGCGTGCCCGCCGCCCGCGACTGACCGGGGACCGCCCCCAAGTCGACGCCCGGCGGGGCCTGTTGCCCCGCCGGGCGCACGGCTGCGAGACTGACGGGATGACGAGTCACGGCGTACGACGCGGCCAGGCGGAACGGGACGCGATCACCGTCGAGATCGGATACGCCTTGTTCAGCGGGATGTTCGTGGCGGCGCCCACCTTCGGGGTGGTGGCCGGCCCGGCCCTGCTGTTCGATCTGCCCGCCGGCGTCGAGCAGGCGCTGCGGCCCGCGGGCACGGCGGCGGCCGTGCTGCTCTTCGTCGCCCGGGTGGTGAGCGTGCTCGTGCGTTTCCGGCGGGCCGGTCAGCCCGTCCGGCCCCGCCGCACCAGGCCCGACGGCGCATAGGCCGGGAACACGGGTCGGGGCCGGGCCCGGGCGGCCCCGGCGAGAGAGTCGGTCCGGGGTGAGCGTCGGCCCGGTGAGGTGATCAGGCGTACCCGCCGGGAGTTGGCCGAGGCCCGCGGCCGACGGCCGGGTCACCGGCGGTGGGGCGACCGGCGTCAGGGGCACGGGGTCAAGGTGCCCGGGGGTCAGCGGCCGGGCGTCAGCTCCGCCAGCTCCGCCTCGAACAGCCGCTCCGCGTCGAAGCCCATGCCCGTGAAGTGCCCGGCGAGTTCCAGCGAGAGCACCCCGTGCAGCCGGGTCCAGAAGGCCAGCGCCCTGCGCAGCACTCCCGGCGGGGCGGGATGACCCTCGGCCCACTGGCGGTGCTGGCTGAGATGCGCGGTGAAACCCGCGGAGGCCGGCGACGGCGCCTCCAGCCCGGCCGCCGCGCAGACGTCGAGCAGGGCCGCCATGATCTCGCGGGCGATGGCGGTGGTGTCGTCGGGCGCGTGGTATCCGGGAACCGGTGTGCCGTACACGAGGAAGTACCGCTGGGGGTCGTCCAGCGCCCACCGGCGCACCGCGTGCGCGAGCCCGGCGAGGCCGGCTCCGGAGTCGGCGGCGGCGCACAAGGTGTCGGCCAGACTGCGGTACGCGTCCCGGATCAGCTCGGTGATCAGTTCGTCGCGACTGCCGAAGTAGCGGTAGAGGGCGGGGCCGCTCATGCCGAGGTCCTTGGCGATGGCGTTCAGGGACAGGCCTGAGGCGCCGGACCTGGCCATCTGCTCCCAGGCGCGCCCCTTGATGTCCGATCGCACCTGAGCCCGGTAGCGCTCCCGTGGGCTCACCGCGTCCGCGCCCGCGTCTGCACCAGTCGCCATGTCCGTCTCTCTCCGTCCTCGTCCGGCGGGTTCAAGCGCTCAGTTTTGTTTCAACCTATCACTTTCAGCATGGCCTCTAGCGTTCGCGATGGCCACCCCGAATGCGAGAGCTTGACACTGGCGAGAGCAGCGGTCACTTTAGTTATAGCTTCTAACGCAAGCGCCAAGGTCTCACGAGATCGTGTCGACACGGAGGATCGTCATGGCAACCACAGCAACTCCCGGAGCCGCCGGCACCGCCCGCAGCACCACCCGGCTCGTCGAGGTCGTCCTGCCCGGCACGGTGGAGCCCGAGCAGCTCCAGCTCCGGCACCGCGAGATCCCGGCTCCGGGCCCCGGCCAGATCGTCGTCCGCGTGGAGGCCACCGGCGTCTCCTTCGCCGAGCAGCAGATGCGCCGCGGCCGCTACTACGACCAGCCCCCCTTCCCCTTCGTCCCCGGCTACGACCTGGTCGGCACGGTGGAAACGACCGGCGCGGGAGTCGCGCCGGGGCTTGTCGGCGCGCGGGTGGCGGCGCTGGTCAAGGTCGGCGGCTGGGCCAGCCACGTGCTGCTCGACGCGGCCGACGCCGTGGCGGTGCCGCCCGGGGTCGACGCGGCGGAGGCGGAGACGCTGGTCGTCAACGGCATCACCGCCTGGCAGATGCTCCACCGCAAGGCCCGCGTGCGCAGCGGCGGGACGATCCTGGTGCACGGAGCCAACGGCGGGGTCGGCACCGTACTCGTCCAGCTCGCCCGCGCGGCGGGTCTCCGGGTGATCGGAACGGCTTCGCCCCGCCACCACGACGCGCTGCGCGACCTGGGGGTGACGCCGGTCGACTACCGCGACGAGGACGTCCCGGCCCGGGTGCGCGAACTGGCCCCCGGCGGTGTCGACGCCGTCTTCGACCACCTCGGTGGCCGTAGCGTCGTCGACTCCTGGGGGCTCCTCGCGCCGGGCGGCACCCTCGTCTCCTACGGCAGTGCCACCACCAGGGACGACACCGGCTCCAAGCAGTGGCCGGTCCTGAAGATCCTCGGCCGGGTGTGGCTGTGGAACGCGCTGCCCAACGGCCGGCACGCCTACTTCTTCAATGTCTGGGCGGGCCGGGCGTTCGGCAAGGGCCGCTTCCGGGCCCGGCTGGGCGCGGACCTCACCGAGGTGTTCCAGGCTTTCCGGCGTGGCGAGGTCAGCGCGCACATCGCGGCCAGGCTGCCCCTGACCAGGGCCGCCGAGGCGCTGCGGCTCGCCGAGTCGGGGACGGTCACGGGCAAGGTGGTCCTGGTCCCGGACACCGGCGACGGCCAGGCCACCGGCGAGGTCCCGGACACCGGCGACGGCCCGACAGCCGACCTGGTTCGGTGAACCCCGCCGGTACGGTGACTGTGGTCGGCCTGGCGAACGTCGGGTCAGTGGCCGTCCGCGAAGGCGCCCGAGTCCGCGAAGGCCAGGGCGGCGAAGCGTTCGCCGATGAGGCGGTGGGTGGCCGCGTCGGGGTGGAGGCGGTCGGGCAGCGGCAGTGCGGTGGAGTCGGCCTCGCCGTAGAGGGCGCGGCCGTCGAGGTAGTGGATACCGGGGTCGTCGGCCGCGCGCTGGGCCACGATCCGGGCCAGCTCGTCCCGGATGACCTTCAGGGTGAGCTTGCCGGCGGCCCGCTCGGCCGGGTCGCCGACGGCCGTGAAGGTGAGCCGGCCCTCGCCGAAGGCGCTCAGGTCCATGGCGGTGGGGCCGGGGGTGTCCTCGTGAAGGGGGCACAGGATCGGCGAGACCACGAGCAGTGGGGTGGTGGGGTGCCCCTCGCGGACGGTGTCGAGGAAGCCGTGCACGGCGGGACCGAAGGCCCGCAGCCGCATCAGGTCGGCGTTGACGACGTTGATGCCGAGTTTCAGGCTGATCAGGTCGGCCGGGGTGTCCCGGATGGCGCGGGCGGTGAACGGGTCGAGCAGTGCGCTGCCGCCCAGTCCCAGGTTCACCAGCTCCACTCCGCCGAGCGCGGCGGCGAGCGCCGGCCAGATGGCGGTGGGGCTCGCCGCGTCGGAGCCGTGGCTGATGGAGCTCCCGTGGTGCAGCCAGGTTCTGCGCCCGCGGTCGGGTACGGCGGCGATCGGGGCGTCGGTGCGCAGCGCGACCAGTTCGGTGGTCTCGTTGTGCGGCAGCCAGATCTCCACGTCCTTCGCCCGGCCGGGCAGGCCCGTGAAACGGAGGGTGCCGACCGGGCCGGGGCGCACCTCCATCGTTCCGGCGGCCATGTCGACGAGCTGGACCTTGCCGCCGGTCACCACGCCCTGACCGGCCAGGGTGCCGTCGACGAGGAGGTCGTACACACCGTCCGGGCGGGGCGGGGCACCGGCGTAGCGGCGCTTGGTGGGGAGCGTGTCCAGTTCCACCGCGGTGGCGCGGGTGCGGAACACCAGTCGCACGCCGGAGGGCTGGGCCTCGACCATGGCGAGCTGCGGGTCGGCGCACTGGGCGCGGGCCCGGGCCGGGAGTCGGTGGGGCAGGACGCCGTGCTCGGTGCGTTCCAGGTCGAGGGCGCCGCGCAGCAGGTCGGGGGTGATGGGGGTGGTGATCCAGGACTGGTCGTGGTCGGTGTTCATTGCCTCTGCTTGCCTGTCGGAAGGGGGCGGGTCGGTCAGGTCGGAGCGGGCCAGTTGCGCAGCAGGGCGTCCAGGGCGTCGAGGATGCGGGCCCAGGACTGCTGGCTGTCGGGGGCGCTGTGGCTGAAACCGCCGGCGAGTTCGAGGTCGACGTAGCCGTGGAAGACGCTGCCGAGCATGCGGACGGCGTGGGTCTGGTCCGGTTCGGTCAGGTCGTAGCCGCGCAGGATCGCCCGGGTCATCTGGGCGTGCCGGACACCGGCGCTGCCGGCCGCCGTCTGCGCGTCGAGGCGCAGCCGGGCCGCCGCGTAGCGGCCGGGGTGGGCGCGGGCGTAGTCGCGGTAGACGTCGGCGAACGCGACGAGGGCGTCCTTCCCGGCCCGTCCGGCGAGCGCCTCGGCGGCCAGGTCGGCCATTTCCTCCAGTGCCAGCAGGGCGATCCTCGTCCGGAGGTCCTGGGAGCTCTTGACGTGCGAATACAGGCTGGCGACCTTCACATCGAACCGTCTGGCCAGCGCCGACACGGTCACCTGGTCGAAGCCGACCTCGTCGGCCAGTTCGGCTCCGGCCCGGACCAGTCGTTCCGGAGTCAGTCCCGCTCGCGCCACCGCCGCTCCTCCACTTCACCACCTGAGCCGATTATGCATTTGCCTAAGACCTTTAGGCAATTTAGCGTGCGGTGTATGAGACAGCTGAGAGAGCAAGAGATCCGCGGCGCCTTCGTGAACTGCACCAAGGGCGCCGCGAAGCGCCTGAGTGTCCCGCACGACCTGGACGGGCAGCCGTGGGACGACCTGGACTACTTCGGCTGGCGGGATCCGCAGGCACCCGACCGCGCCTACCTGGTGACCGAACTGGACGGCCGCACGCTGGCCGTGGCCCTGCGCTGCCCGAGCCCGTCCTCCTGGACGACCCGGCGCAGCATGTGCAGGATCTGCCTGACGACGCACACCGGGGGCGTCTCGCTGATGGTCGCCGCCAAGGCGGGGAAGGCCGGGCAGCAGGGCAACTCCGTGGGCGCCTACCTCTGCTCCGACCTCGCCTGTTCGCTGTACGTGCGGGGCAAGCGGGACGCGGGTGTCGGCGGACGCATACCGGAGTCGCTCACCCTGGAGGAGAAGATCGAGCGGACCGTGACGAACCTCGCCGCGTTCCTCGCCAAGGTGACGGCCTGAGCCGGGACACGCAGGGCCTGCACCCGCAAGCGTGACGCCCGAGCCAGGGCGTCCGCTACGGGAAGACCAGCCCCACCCCGTGGGCCAGTTGGGCGGCCGCATGCCGGAAGAAGCGGTCCCGGTCCTCCACGACCCCCTTGAACTGCCCGAACACTTCGAACCCCACCAACCCGAACAACTGCGCCCAAGCCGCGGCCATCGCGACGGCCACCTCCGGCGGGAGGCCGGGCACCAGCTCGTCGGCCATCCGCCGGGCCTCCGGGGCGAGTTCGGCCGGTACGGGCGTACGGGCCAGACCGCGTCGCTCGAACGCCTCCCGCAGGATTCCGATCAGCACCAGGGCGACCCGGGCGGCGGGCGTGATCGTCGTCTCCGGCGCCGAGTAGCCGGGCACCGGCGAGCCGTAGATCAGCGCGTACTCGTGCGGATGCGCCAGCGCCCAGCGGCGCACCGCCTCGCAGACGGCGACCCAGCGCTGCGCCGGAGCGACGTCGGCGGCGGTGGCGCGCGCGGCTTCCGCGGCCTCGCCCAGGGAGTCGTAGGCGTCGATGATCAGAGCGGTGAGCAGGTCGTCGCGACTGGGGAAGTAGCGGTAGAGCGCGGAGGAGACCATGCCGAGCTCGCGCGCGACGGCCCGCAGGGACAGCTTCGCCGCACCCTCGGCCGCGAGTTGTCTGCGCGCCTCGTCCTTGATGGCCGCGGTGACTTCCATCCTGGCTCGCGCACGGGCGCCCTGTGGGGTGGTCATGGGGAGCAGTTTGCCATGAAGCAGAGCACTGCACACGTTTTGGAGCAGCGATCGCGCGCCAGTGCACCGTCCGCGGAAGAGAGCAGCGCTCACAAAACAGAGCATCGCTCATAAACGGTGCACCGCTCACGGGACAGAGCGCCGCTCACAAGTCGGTGCGCCGCTCAAAGAAGAGAGCACTGCTCTTGCCAAGGAGCACCACTCACCCCCACACTGATGTCAAGCGAGAGCACCGCTCTCTCCACCAAATGGGGGTCACGATGTCGTCGTCGCAGTCGCAGCCGTCGTCCGAGCCGTACTACGCGAAGGCCAACCCGATGGCCGTCCGGATGAACAGCCTCGTCGGCTGGCTGGCCCGGCACGGAATCAGCTTCGCCGGCAGCGCGGAGCTGTCCGTGCGCGGCCGCAAGAGCGGCCGGATGCAGCGCGTCCCGGTCAACCCGCACACCTACGACGGCACCCAGTACCTGGTCTCGGCACGCGGCAACTCCCAGTGGGTGCGGAACATGCGCGTGGCCGGCGGTGGGGAGCTCCGGGTCGGCCGGAAGGCGCGCGAGTTCACCGTGGCGGAGCTTCCCGACGCCGAGAAGCTGCCGGTGCTGCGCACCTACCTGGAGAAGTGGGGCTGGGAGGTCAAGCAGTACTTTCCCGGCGTGACGGCCGGATCCTCCGACGCCGAACTCCTCGCGGCCGGTGCCGAC
This sequence comes from Streptomyces sp. NPDC006655, assembly GCF_040703965.1. NCBI lineage: Bacteria > Bacillati > Actinomycetota > Actinomycetes > Kitasatosporales > Streptomycetaceae > Streptomyces > Streptomyces sp. NPDC006655. The sequence continues at coordinate 110,036 of NZ_JBEYJU010000001.1, forward strand.
CACCCCGTCTTCCGGATCAGCGTCACGAAGTGACGGCGTCCTCGTCGGCCGTGCGCTCCGCCGCCTGCTGGTCCTCGGACGTGGCCTTGGCGGCCGACGACGGGTCGAAGGCCGTGAGAGCGCGCTGGGCCAGCGGATGGGAGCGGACGAGTTCCCCCAGGGAGGTCCGGCCCTGGGTGATCTCCTTGAACGCCCGCCAGGCCGGCCGGAACCCGGTCAGCGCCGCGTGGAACAGGCCGGGACGGCGCTCGAACGCGGCGAGCATGCTCTTGCCGACGCTCATCTCGACGCCCAGACTCGCCTTGATGGCGAAGGCGTAGTTCAGCGCCTGGCGGCGGGTGTCCACGGCGTCATGGGCCTCGGCGATCCGCACCGCCCACTCCCCCGCGAGCCGCCCCGAGCGCAGTGCGAAGGAGATGCCCTCGCGGGTCCACGGCTCCAGGAGCCCCGCCGCGTCACCGCACACGAGCACCCGGCCCCGGGACAACGGCGAGTCGTCGGCGCGGCAGCGGGTCAAGTGGCCCGAGGAGATGCTCGGTTCGAAGCCGGCCAGGCCGAGCCGGGCGATGAAGTCCTCCAAGTAGCGCTTGGTGGCCGCGCCTTCGCCGCGCGCCGAGATCACCCCGACGGTCAGCGTGTCGTCCTTGGGGAAGACCCAGCCGTAACTGCCGGGCATCGGGCCCCAGTCGATGAGGACCCGGCCCCGCCAGTCCTCGGCGACCGTCTCCGGCACCGGGATCTCCGCCTCCAGGCCGAGGTCCACCTGGTCGACCTTCACCCCGACGTGCGCCCCTATCCTGCTGGCGCTGCCGTCGGCGCCGACCACCGCGCGGGCCAGCAGGGTCTCGCCGCCCTGGAGGACGACGGCGACCGTGCGCCGGTCCGGTACGGCCGAGCCGTGCTGCTCGACCCGCTGCACGGCGGCCCCGGTGCGCAGTTCGGCGCCCGCCTTCTGGGCGTGCTCGACCAGTTGCTGGTCGAACTCGGGCCGGTTGATCAGCCCGAACATCATCTGCTTGGAGCGGCGGGTGCGGGTGAACCGTCCGTTGTTGGAGAAGGTGACCGCGTGCACCCGGTCCTTGAGGGGCAGTTCGAAGCCGGGCGGCAGCGCGTCGCGGGAGGGACCGATGATGCCACCGCCGCAGGTCTTGTAGCGGGGCAGTTCGGCCTTCTCCAGCAACAGCACGCGCCGTCCCGCGACCGCCGCCGCGTAGGCGGCCGAGGCGCCCGCGGGTCCCGCGCCCACCACGACGACGTCCCACACCCGCTGCGCGTCGTCCGCCTGCACGTCGTCCGCCGAAGAATTCTCGCCGCTCACGATGGTCCGCTGCTCCGATCAAGCCGTATCAAGCCTTGTCAAGCCGTATCAAGCTGTGGGCCGGGCCCCGTCGGTCCCTGTCCGTGGGCCGACACCTGTCACCTGTCCCCCCGCATCCTACGGCGGAGATCGCCGCAGGCCACTGTGGGAGGATCGGTGGACACACCAGTTCAACGTCGCACCCACGAGGAGCGTGCCCATGCCGTCCAATCCGGTCGCCGAGACCGTCGCCGCCCTGCTGCCCAGGGCCAAGGCGGAGCTCGCCGAGCTGGTGGCCTTCAAGTCGGTGGCGGACTTCGCCCAGTTCCCGAAGAGCGAGAGCGAGGGGGCCGCGAACTGGGTGGCCGACGCGCTGCGCGCCGAGGACTTCCGGGACGTCGCCGTACTGGACACCCCGGACGGTACCCAGTCGGTGTACGGCTACCTGCCTGGTCCGGAGGGTGCCAAGACGGTCCTGCTGTACGCGCACTACGACGTGCAGCCGCCGCTGGACGAGGCCGCCTGGACGACCCCGCCCTTCGAGCTGACCGAGCGGAACGGCCGCTGGTACGGGCGCGGTGCCGCCGACTGCAAGGGCGGCCTGATCATGCACCTGCTGGCGCTGCGGGCGCTGAAGGCGAACGGCGGTGTGCCGGTCCACGTGAAGGTGATCGCCGAGGGTTCCGAGGAGATGGGCACCGGCGGCCTGGAGCGGTACGCCGAGCAGCACCCGGAACTGCTCACGGCGGACACGATCGTCATCGGTGACACGGGCAACTTCCGCGTCGGGCTGCCGACCGTGACCACGACCCTGCGCGGCATGACCCTGGTCCGCGTCCAGATCGACACACTCCAGGGCAATCTGCACTCCGGGCAGTTCGGCGGCGCCGCCCCGGACGCCCTGGCCGCGCTGATCCGCGTGCTGGACTCGCTGCGCGCGGAGGACGGTTCGACGACGGTCGACGGGCTCACGCCGGAGTCGGGCTGGGAGGGTCTGGAGTACGACGAGGAGCAGTTCCGCAAGGACGCGAAGGTGCTGGACGGCGTCGGGCTGATCGGTGACGGGTCGGTCGCGGACCGCATCTGGGCCCGTCCGGCGGTCACGGTGCTCGGCATCGACTGCCCGCCGGTCGTCGGCGCCACCCCGTCGGTGCAGGCCGGCGCCCGCGCCCTGGTCAGCCTGCGGGTGCCGCCGGGCGTGGACGCGGCGGAGGCGAGCAAGCTGCTCCAGGCCCATCTGGAGGCGCACACGCCGTGGGGCGCGCGGGTGCGGACGGAGGCGGTCGGCCAGGGCCAGCCGTTCCGTGCCGACACCGCGAGCCCGGCCTACCAGGCGATGGCCGACGCGATGAAGGTCGCCTACCCGGGCGAGACCATGCAGTACGCCGGTCAGGGCGGTTCCATCCCGCTGTGCAACACCCTCGCGAGCCTCTACCCGCAGGCGGAGATCCTGCTGATCGGCCTGAGCGAGCCGGAGGCACAGATCCACGCGGTCGACGAGAGCGTGTCCCCCGAGGAACTGGAGCGGCTGTCGGTGGCGGAGGCGCTGTTCCTGCGCAACTACGCGGCGGGCTGAACCGCTCCGTCCCCGGCAGGGGACCCTCGTCTCCGGACGGGGGTCCGCTACGGGGTCGGGCCGTCGGCGGACCGGGTTCGGCACATGAGGAGAACCGGCCGCGCGCACGGGGACGACGAACCGGGTGCCGGCGGGCCACTTCCCCGGCTTGCCGCTGCCGCATCACTGGCGGGTACTGCCGTCCGCCCCGCTCCCCCTTCCCGACGAACTGGACGAACTGGCGGACGCCGAGGGGGCGGTGGCGCACGGGGACGGTGCCGCGGGTCTACGGGCACGTGTCCAGGAGCTGCGGGACCCCACAGCGAGCCTGACCCGGTGGGGTCAACCGACCGGGACACCGGCCTCGAGGTAGAGCGCGGCGCCGCGTTCACGGGCCCGCAGCGCCCAGCGCAGTCGTTCGTAGCGCACCGGCGGCAGCAGCTCGGCGGCCTCCTGCTCGGTGACGAAACGCCAGTCGCGCAGCTCCGGCCCGGGCAGCACCAGCCGGCCCGCCTCGGCCGAGTCCAGTCGGCCGCCGTCGAAGAGCAGCCGCAGTCCCCCGTAGCGGGGCGGCGTGGGCCGCTCCCAGTCGATGACCAGCAGCCCGGGCGTCTCCTCCAGCCGTATCCCGGTCTCCTCCTGGACCTCGCGGACACCCGCCTGCGCGGGAGCCTCGCCGGGCTCGACGACGCCGCCGGGGAACTCCCAGCCGGCCTTGTAGGTGGGATCGACGAGGAGGACGCGGTCGTGTTCGTCGAAGAGCAGGACGCCCGCGGCCACGGTCTCGGCGGTGGGTTCGGGCGTCTGCACGATGTCGCAGACCGCGGCCTCGCCCCGGTCCACGGCCGCCGCGATCCGCACCGCCGTCTCGTACGGGGTGAGTTCGCTGCTGTCGACGAGATGGGCGTCGGCGCTGATCCAGGAGGCGAGGGCGGCGCGGTAGGGCTCGATCCGGTCGTACGACCACTGCCGGACCCGCATCTCGCCGTCGGGGAGGTCGAGCGGGATCTCCCGCCCGGCTATTCGCTCGCGCAGGATCGTTTCGGCCGGTGCGAGGCACAGATGGCGGACAGGTATCCGGCGGGCGGCGAGGCCGCCGAAGATCTCGTCCCGGTACTCCTGGCGCAGCAACGTCATGGGAACCACCAGGTTTCCGCCCAGCTCGGCGAGCATCGCGGCCGCCGTGTCGATCACCAGCCGGCGCCAGATCGGCAGGTCCTGGAAGTCGCCGACCTCGGCGAGGCGCTTGGCCGGCAGCAGCTGTGTCAGCGCCGCGCCGATGACCTCGGGGTCGAAGAGCGTGCTGTTCGGGATCAGTTCGATCAGTTCACGTGCGGTGGTGGTCTTCCCCGCACCGAACGCGCCGTTGACCCAGACGATCACGGACTCCCCCTCTTCTGTTCGGCCCCCTGTGGCTTGCCCGCTCCACCCTGCCACGGAAACCAGTTCCCGTTGAGGGCGCGCATGACGAAGTGCCGGTGTTCCGCCGCGGAACACCGGCACCCCTGACCGCCCCTGCCGCGCCGGGCTACTCCTGCCCCAGGAAGTCCGGGTCGACGTGGAAGCTGTCCTGGCTCACCCCGGGGTCGACGTGTTCCAGGGTGTCCGAGACGTTCAGGTCGCCGAGCGATCCGTTGTCCGCCGAGTGGGACGGGGTGATGGCAGCCACGACGAATCCGGTGGCCAGGCTGGCGATGGCGAGCATGCTGCGCTTCTTCATGCCCGTTTCAACTGCGCGAGGCGAAAGGAGTCACGGGCGGCCCCGCGAGCGGAGCAACGAGCAGCCCCGGAGACGGCACCCGTCCAGGGCGGTCGATCTCCACCGAACTCTTTCCAACAGAGTCGACCACGTCCTACCGCAACCGCGCACAATGATCAGGCGTCACCGAAGCCTGGTCGGCTGGACCTGAACTCCGGCCGACCGGGCTCGACGCCGTCCCGAGCGCCGCGAGCGTCTCAGACCCCGGCCGCGGTCGCGTCCGGCCTGCGGGCCAGCGCGGCGGCGGCGGCACCCACCAGACCCGCGTCCGTGCCCATCTGGGCGGGCACGACGGTCAGGCGCTGGACGAAGGAGAGCGTCGCGTAGTCGGTGAGCGCCTTGCGCAACGGCGTGAGGAGGATGTCCCCCGCCTTGCCCACACCCCCGCCGATGACGGCGATGTCGATCTCGACCAGGGTCGCGGTGGCCGCGATCCCCGCCGCCAGCGCCTGCGCGGCCCGCTCGAAGGACGCCACGGCGACCGGGTCGCCTGCCCGGGCGGCGGCCGCCACGGCCGCCGCCGAGGTGTCACCGTCGGGACCGGGCCGCCAGCCGTCCTCCAGCGCGCGGCGGGCGATGTTCGGGCCGCTCGCGATCCGTTCGACGCAGCCACGCGATCCGCAGGGGCAGGGGTCGCCGTCGAGATCGACACTGATGTGGCCGATGTGACCGGCGTTGCCGGTGGGCCCCGGGTGCAGCTTGCCGCCGAGCACCAGACCGCCGCCGACACCCGTCGACACCACCATGCACAGCGCGTTGTCGTGGCCGCGGGCCGCGCCCTGCCAGTGTTCGGCGGCCGTGATGGCGACACCGTCGCCGATCAGCTCGACGGGCAGCCCCCCGGCGGCCGCGCGCACCCGCTCGACGAGCGGATAGTCCCGCCAGCCCGGCACGTTGACCGGGCTCACGGTACCGGCGGAGGCGTCCACCGGGCCCGCGCTGCCGATCCCGAGCGCACCGGCCCGCTCCCACAGCGGTGAACCGGCGAGTTCGCCGACCACCTCCTCGACGGCCCCCATGACCGTCTCGCCGTCCTGCTGGGCGGGCGTCGCGCGCTGGGCCCGCGCCTGGATCCGTCCGTGGCCGTCCACCAGCGCGCCGGCGATCTTGGTGCCGCCGATGTCGAGGGCCGCCACGAGGTCGGTGTGCATCAGGTCAGATCTCCCCGTCAACCATGAGTAGCCGAGTAAAGAACAGGCCGGTCAAGCGGTGGGGGCGCAGGCCGGAGATTGCGGTGGACAGTCTCCCTTGCATCTGACAACGTTGTCCAGGCTCTATGCTCGACGCCACATCCTCATACAAACGCATGAGCTTGTGTATCCCTGATACAAACCTTGAGCCAGGACACCGACCCGTGGGCCCCGTGCCTCCCGTGGACGACAGGACAGGACGCCGTATCGTGCCCGAGACCTCCCGCCGCGCAGACCGTCTTCCCGGCTCCCGCTATGGGACCCGGCCGACGATGAAGGACGTGGCGGCGCGGGCCGGCGTGGGCCTGAAGACGGTGTCCCGGGTGGTCAACGGCGAGCCCGGGGTGACCCCGGACACCGAGCGCCGGGTCCAGGAGGCGATCGACGCGCTCGGCTTCCGCCGCAACGACAGCGCGCGGGTGCTGCGCAAGGGCCGGACCGCGAGCGTCGGTCTCGTCCTGGAGGACCTCGCCGACCCGTTCTACGGCCCGCTGAGCCGCGCGGTGGAGGAAGTGGCCCGTGCGCACGGGGCCTTGCTCATCAACGGCTCCAGCGCCGAGGACCCGGAGCGCGAGCAGGAGCTGGCCCTCGCGCTGTGCGCGCGGCGGGTGGACGGTCTGGTGGTGATCCCCGCCGGGGACGACCACCGGTATCTGGAGCCGGAGATCAGGGCGGGCGTGGCGACGGTGTTCGTGGACCGTCCGGCCGGGAAGATCGACGCCGACGTGGTGCTGTCCGACAACTACGGCGGCGCCCGGGACGGGGTCGCCCATCTGATCGCGCACGGCCACCGGCGGATCGGGTTCATCGGGGACATGCCCCGGATCCACACCGCAGCCGAGCGGCTGCGCGGCTACCGGGCCGCGATGGAGGACGCCGGGATACCCGTCGAGGAGGCGTGGACCTCGCTCGGGGTGACGGATCCGGAGCGGGTGCGCCGGGCCGCCGAGGAGATGCTGTCCGGGCCCGCCCCGGTCACGGCGGTCTTCGCGGGCAACAACCGGGTGACGGTCACCGTGATCCGGGTGCTGGCGGAACTGTCCCGCCCGGTCGCCCTCATCGGCTTCGACGACATCGAGCTCGCCGATCTGCTGCACCCCGGGATCACGGTCGTGGCCCAGGACTCGGCTTTGCTCGGCCGGACCGCCGCCGAGCGGCTCTTCCGCCAGCTGGACGGCACGCTCATGGCGCCGGAGCGGATCGAGCTGCCGACCCGGTTGATCACCCGCGGCTCGGGCGAGCTGCCCCCGGCGGACTGAGCCGCGCATGACGGGCCGTACGCTCGCGGAACTCGGCCTCGACAGGGCGCCTCGTGACCATCCGCTGAGCTACCCGGGCAGTTGGCCGGCGGACTCCGGACTCCTCGACGGCGACCGGCTGTTGCCCCTGGACCGACTGGTGCACGACGACGGCCGGGTGCCGGTGCTCGCGGTCGGCTCCAACGCCTGCCCCGCCCAACTCCAGCACAAGATGGCCGAGTCCGCGGTCGTCGGGCCGATCCCCATGGTGCGTGCCCGGGTGACGGGCCTCGCCGTGGGTGTCTCCGCGCACGTCAGCCGCCTCGGCTACGTCTCGGCGTCGCCGTTCCGATCCGCCACGGCGGTACGCGAGTTGTTCGTCGTGTGGCTGGACGGACGGCAGCTGGAGGTGATCGACGCGAGCGAGGGCGTGCCGCTGCCGGACGGCAACTTCCGTCGGGCCTGGCTGCCCGCCCCGGCCGTCCACGTCGGCCTCGCGGACGGCACCACGCTCCCGGGCGTGCACGCCTACGTCAACCGCCACGGCGTCCTTCACGACGGCACCGGCGCTCCTCGGCGTCACCCCGGCCAGCGCCCCCTCCTCACCGAACTCCTCGCCGGTTCGGCCGAGTTGCGGGAGCTGTTCGGGAGCACGCCCGAGGAGTTCTGCGCACGGGCGCGGGCCGACTCCGCGCTGTGCCGACGGGGTACCCGGCTGTTCGCCGAGCGGAGCTGGACGGTCGGGTCGGGTCTGGAGCGGTACGTGGACGTTCAGCAGACGGGGAGTCCGGGGAGCGGCTCGTCGTTGTCGCCGCCCTCGATGTAGACGTCGCTGATGTACACGCCGGTGTTGCCGCTGTCGTCGTCGGTCTCGGCCCACCAGACGTTGGTCCACCGGCCGTGTGTCGCGCGGCGGCCGAGGTCTGCCTGGCAGGAGAACGCGTGGGCGCCCGGGTGGACCTTGCCGACCACGTCTCCCGAGGTGGAGTAGGACTTGGCGGCGCTCCGGACCTCGCAGGTGTAGCCGCCGGTGCCGGTGGCCTGGCAGGCCGGAGTGACCGTGACGGAGGGGCTGGAGGTGGCGGGCGTGGTGGCCGAACTCACCGAGGGGCCGGGGTCGGAGGCGTTCGACGACGGGGCTGAGGCGGACGGGTGGACCGACGCCTTGCCGTCCTTGGGGTGGAGGGTGCCGCCGGTCGGGGCGGTGGTGGTCTCCTCGCCCTGCCCCAGGGGGTCCGGCTCGACCGAGTGCCCGGTCCCGGCACCGCGGACGCTCGCCGAGGCGCCGGCCGGGGCCGAGAAGGGCGGGGCCGCGTCCGGCTTCGCCGGGTGCCCCTTGTCGTTCAGGACGGCGATGGTCAGACCGAGGGTGGCGAGGACGACGGCGACGGCGATCGTGGCGAGCCGGCCGGCCCGGCGGCCCGGCCGACGGTCCCCGCGGCGCCCCGGGTGCGGTGGGGCGGGTCTCGACCGGCCGTCGGGCCCGGGGCGCCGCGGTGCGCGCCCTAAGCCGCGCGTGGCCTCCTGCTCAGCCGCCTGCCCGTCCACCGCGGGAACGTCGCCCGGCCGCCCCTGTGCCGCCGTCTCTCCGCCCGTCTCGGCGTCCCCGACGGGCACTCCGGCGGCCACCACACCGCCCGGCCGCCCCTCGACCGCCCCGCCGCCGGCCACCTCGGCTTCACCCGACCGCCCCTCGGCCACCCCGACGTCGACCGCCTCGACCTCACCCGACCGCCCCTCGGCCACCCCACCGCCGACCGCCTCGGCCCCGGCCACCCCCCGCCCGGCGGGCACCCCCGCCTCGACCGGCTCAGCTGCACCCGACGGCCCCTCGGCCACCCCGACGTCGACCGCCTCGACCTCACCCGACCGCCCCTCGGCCACCCCACCGCCGACCGCCTCGGCCCCGGCCACCCCCCGCCCGGCGGGCACCCCCGCCTCGACCGGCTCAGCCACACCCGACCGCCCCTCGGCCACCCCGACGTCGACCGCCTCCGCCTCGGCCACCCCCCGCCCGGCGGGCACCCCCGCCTCGACCGGCTCAGCCACACCCGACCGCCCCCCGGCCACCCCGACCTCGCCCGACCGGCCCTCGGTCACTCCGATGCCGCCCATCTCGGCCCCGGCCACTCCCTGCCCGGCGGGCACCCCCGCTCCGGGCTGCCGGGTCGGCGCGCCGACCGGCGTTCCGAGGGACCCTGGGTGCCCCCGCAGGGCCGTCGTCGGGGTGTCCTGGTCCGGTTCCCGCGCCACCGCCCGCAGCAGCTCGCAGGCCTCCTCGGCTCCCGGTCGGGCTTCGGGGCGTTTCGCCATCAGGCGCCGCAGGACGGGGGCGAGCGGTCCGGCCCGGTGGGGCTCCGGGAGGGGCTCGTCGACGATCGCGGTGAGCGTCGAGAAGGTGGACGTACGGCTGAAGGGCGAGGCTCCCTCGACGGCCGCGTAGAGGGCGGCGCCGAGCGCCCACACGTCGGCGGCGGTGCCGGGCTCGGCCCCCCTCGCCCGCTCGGGGGCCATGTAGTCGAGCGAGCCGACGAGTTCGCCGCCGCGGGTCAGATGCGTGGCGGAACCGTCACCGGGGTCGGCCATGGTGGCGATGCCGAAGTCGGTGAGGACGACCCTGCCCGAGCGGTCGAGGAGGATGTTGCCCGGTTTGACGTCCCGGTGCAGGACGCCGACCCGGTGGGCCGCGGCCAGGGCGTCCAGGACCTCGGCGCCGATGCGGGCGGCCTCGCGCGGGCCCAGGGTGCCGCGCTCGCGCAGCACGTCGTCCAGAGAGGGTCCGTCGACCAGTTCCATGACGATGAGCGGCCGGCCCTCGACCTGGGTGATGTCGTGCACCACGATCACCGCGGGATGGCGCACCCGGGCGGCCGCCCGTGCCTCACGCTGCATCCGCAGCCGCAGGTCGGCCAGTTCGGGCCCCGCGCTGTCCGTGTAGGCGCGCAGTTCCTTGACGGCGACCTCGCGGCCGAGGACCTCGTCCACGGCGCGCCACACCACGCCCATGCCCCCGCGCCCGAGCCGGGCCACGACCCGGTACCGCCCGGCCAGCAGGCGCCCGGTCCCGTCAGCCTGTCCGTACGTACCCGACACCACAGCCCCGCTCCTGACACTCCGTGAATGGCGCACCAGAGTACGGGGCGGTGACAGGGACGGTTCAAGTGGCCCGCACATGCTGTGACTTGGCCGCTACCTGACCGTGCCGCGACGCCGCCCGACGAGGGTGTGGACCAGGCCGGGGTCGACGAGGGGAAGCTAGTGGGCGGAAGCCGTCAGGTCGCCGCGCCGGGGTGCCGCGAAGCTCTCCAGGTCGGCGCGGGTCAGACCGGTCAGGCGGGCCACCTCGGGGATGTCGAGGGCACCGCAGTCCAGGCCGCGCAGCAGATAGCCGCCGAGGGCCTTGGCGGTGGCGGGCTCGTCCATGACGTCGCCGCCGGTGCGGTTGGCGTACCGGGCGAGGCGGGCGGCGGCCTGCTCCAGGCCCTCGCGGTAGAAGGCGAAGACGGCAGCGTACCGGGTGGGGAGGTGACCGGGGTGCATGTCCCAGCCCTGGTAGTAGGCGCGGGCCAGGGCGCGGCGGGTGAGGCCGTAGTGCAGCCGCCAGGCTTCGTGCACGTGGGCGGTGGGCCCGACCGGCAGTACGTTGGTGGAGCCGTCGGACACGCGGACCCCGGTGCCCGCCGCGGCGACCTGCATGACCGCCTTGGCGTGGTCGGCGGCCGGATGGTCGCCGGCCTGGTAGGCGGCCGAGACGCCGAGGCAGGCGCTGTAGTCGAAGGTTCCGTAGTGCAGTCCGGTGGCGCGGCCCTCGGCGGCCTGGATCATCCGGGCGACGGTCGCGGTGCCGTCGGCGGCCAGGATGGCCTGGCTGGTCTCGATCTGGATCTCGAACCCGATCCGGCCGGGCGCCAGGCCGTGCGCCTTCTCGAACGCCTCCAGGAGCCGGACCATGGCGGTGACCTGCTCGGGGTACGTCACCTTGGGCAGGGTCAGCACCAGCCCGTCGGGCAGGCCGCCGGCCTGCATCAGGCCGGTGAGGAAGATGTCCAGGGTGCGGATGCCCCGGTCCCGCACCGCGGCCTCCATGCACTTCATGCGGATGCCCGTGTACGGCGCCGCGGTTCCGTTCCGGCAGGCCTCCGCCGTCAGCCGGGCCGCCCGGGCCGCCGTCGCGTCCTCCTCGGGGTCGGGGCGGGGGCCGTAACCGTCCTCGAAGTCGACGCGCAGGTCCTCGACCGGCTCGCGTTCCAGTTTGGCGCGGACCCGGGAGTACACGGGTTCGGCGAGGTCGTCGGAGAGGCCGAGCACGCGGGCGAAGGAGGCGGCGTCCGGGGCGTGTTCGTCGAGGGCGGCGAGCGCCCGGTCACCCCACGAGCGGATGGTGCCTGCCTCGAAGGCGTCCGCGGGGACGTACACGGTGTGGACGGGCTGGCGGGTCCCGGGGTCACCCGGATAGCGGCGCTCCAGTTCGGCGTCGACGGGCGCGAGGGAGGCGCCGACCTCCTCGCTGACGGCGCCCGCGAGGCTCGTCGCCACCTTCTCCTGCTGGCCCTGGCCCATCCCACACCCTCCTGTTTTCCACTGTACGGAATCAACAATCCGTTGATTGAAGTTATCCGGGGGCCTTCGCGGCGGTCAACACCATGTCCACGGGACGACACGCCCCCATCTGGGCATGTTCACGCTCATCACACACCTGGGTATCACACTGCTCGTCGCCCGCCCGTCCGGCTTGTGCCCCCTGAAGGAGCCGTCGTGCCGAACCAGCGCCGAGTCACCCGTCGGCTGGGACTGCAGGTCCTGTTGGCCGCAGCGGTCACCCTGCCCCTCTCCAGTGCCGCCGTCTCCGCCTCGTCCGCCTCCTCCGCGGCACCGCGCGCCCGCCGGACCGCCGCCCTCGCGGCACCGGCCGGGCCGGTCCCCCGCCTCGACGTCATGACCTTCAACCTGCGGTACGCCGACACCGCCGAGCCGAACAGCTGGGCCGACCGCCGGCCGGTGATGCGCGAACTGCTGCACCGGGCGCGGCCCCAGGTGATCGGCACCCAGGAGGGGCTCTACCAGCAGCTGCTCGACATCGACGCCGACCTCGGGCCGCACTACGACTGGATCGGCACCGGCCGCGAGGGCGGCAGCCGGGACGAGTCCACCGCCGTCTACTACGACCTGCGGCGGCTGGCTCCCGTGGAGCACTACACCTTCTGGCTCTCCGACACTCCGGAGGTCATCCGCTCCAACACCTGGGGCGCCGCCTTCCCCCGCATCGTCACCTGGGTCCGCTTCCGCGATCTCGCCGACGACGGACGGGAGTTCTACGTCGCCAACACCCACTTCGACCAGCGGAGCCAGTACGCGCGCGAGCGCAGCGCCACGCTCCTGGCCAAGCGGATCGCCGAGTTCGACCCGACGCTGCCGGTCGTGGTGACCGGCGACTTCAACGCCTACGCCCACAAGAACCCGGCCTACGACACCCTGCTGGACTCCGGGCTCGTCGACACCTGGGACGCGGCGGAGCACCGCGGCCCCCGGTACGCGACCTTCCACGGCTACCACCGGCTCAAGCCGGACGGCGACCGGATCGACTGGATCCTGACCTCGCCGGGTGTGACCACGCACCGGGCGACGATGGACACCTTCTCGATGCACGGCCAGTTCCCGAGCGACCACCTGCCCGTACAGGTCTCGCTGAGCCTGCGCTGACGAGCCCGGGCCGATGAGGCTGCGCCACACGAAGAGGCCCCCGTGACCGGTGCCGGTCACGGGGGCCTCGGGCAGCCTGGCGGCGGTCAGCCCTTGCGGGCCTTGACCTCGTCGGTGAGCTGCGGGACGACGTCGAAGAGGTCACCGACCACGCCGAAGTCGACCAGCTCGAAGATCGGGGCCTCGGCGTCCTTGTTGACGGCCACGATCGTCTTGGAGGTCTGCATGCCCGCGCGGTGCTGGATGGCGCCGGAGATGCCGTTGGCGATGTACAGCTGCGGGGAGACGGACTTGCCGGTCTGGCCGACCTGGTTGGTGTGCGGGTACCAGCCGGCGTCGACGGCGGCACGCGAGGCGCCGACGGCCGCGCCGAGGGAGTCCGCGAGGGCCTCGATGATCGCGAAGTTCTCGGCGCCGTTGACACCGCGGCCGCCGGAGACCACGATCGCGGCCTCCGTCAGCTCCGGACGCCCGGTCGACTCACGCGGGGTACGGCCGGTCACCTTGGTGCCGGTCGCCTGGTCCGAGAAGGTCACCTCGAGCGCCTCGACCGCACCGGCGGCCGGGGCGGCCTCCACGGCGGCGCTGTTGGGCTTGACCGTGATGACCGGCGTGCCCTTGGAGACACGGGACTTGGTCGTGAAGGAGGCGGCGAACACCGACTGGGTGGCCACCGGGCCCTCGTCGCCGGCCTCCAGGTCGACGGCGTCGGTGATGATGCCCGAACCGAGGCGCAGCGCCAGACGCGCGGCGATCTCCTTGCCCTCCGCGGAGGAGGGGACCAGGACGGCGGCCGGGGACACGGCGGCGACGGCGGCCTGCAGCGCGTCCACCTTCGGCACGACCAGGTAGTCGGCGTACTCGGACGCCTCGTGGGTGAGGACGCGGGTCGCGCCGTGCTCGGCGAGCGCGGCGGCGGTCTCCGCGGCGCCCGCACCGAGGGCGACCGCGACGGGCTCGCCGACACGGCGGGCCAGGGTCAGCAGCTCCAGGGTGGGCTTGCGGACGGCACCGTCCACGTGATCGACGTAGACGAGGACTTCAGCCATGGGATTGCTCTCCTGCGAAACGAAGTTGAGGTGCGGTCGGCGACTGCGGGGCTCAGATGAACTTCTGGCCCGCGAGGAACTCGGCGAGCTGCTTGCCGCCCTCGCCCTCGTCCTTGACGATCGTGCCGGCGGTACGGGCCGGACGCGCGGCGGCGTCCTCGACCTTGGTCCAGGAACCCTCCAGACCGACCTCCTCCGCCTCGATGTCGAGGTCGGACAGGTCCCAGGAGGTCACCGGCTTCTTCTTGGCCGCCATGATGCCCTTGAAGGACGGGTACCGCGCCTCACCCGACTGGTCGGTCACCGACACGACGGCCGGAAGCTGCGCCTCCAGCGTCTCGGAGGCGGCGTCGCCGTCCCGGCGGCCCTTGACCGTGCCGTCCTCGACCGAGACCTCCGAGAGCAGGGTGACCTGCGGGACACCGAGGCGCTCGGCCAGCAGCGCCGGGACGACACCCATGGTGCCGTCGGTGGAGGCCATTCCGGAGACCACCAGGTCGAAGCCGGCCTTCTCGATCGCCTTCGCCAGCACCAGCGAGGTGCCGATCGCGTCGGTGCCGTGCAGGTCGTCGTCCTCGACGTGGATCGCCTTGTCCGCGCCCATCGACAGCGCCTTGCGCAGCGCGTCCTTGGCGTCCTCGGGACCGACGGTCAGGACGGTGACCTCGACGTCGTCGTCCGAGTTCTCCGAGATCTGCAGCGCCTGTTCGACCGCGTACTCGTCGAGCTCGGAGAGCAGACCGTCCACGTCGTCACGGTCGACGGTCAGGTCATCGGCGAAGTGCCGGTCGCCAGTGGCGTCGGGCACGTACTTCACAGTGACAACGATCCTCAGGCTCACGCCGGCTCTCCTACTGCATCGTCTTTTCTGGGCTGCCTCTTGCAGGCAGCATAGGCTCCTGAAGCGGCTGATCCCGGTCGGGGCGGCCGCGCGCTCCGAACGAAATATTACTCGTCAGTACACTCAGTTCGTTCCCGCTAAGCAAGCGCTTTGAACTGTGACCTTCGCAACGCAGCGTAACCGGAACCCGACGGTCTCGCGGAACCCGGGGCGCGTGATCAATCCCGCAGACCGCTGAAGCCGCCCTGGTGGTAGAGGAGCGGGCGGCCGGCCCTGGAGGGATCGCCGAGGACCACCTCGGCCAGCACGATGCGATGGTCGCCGGCCGGCACCCGGGCGACGATCCGGCAGACCAGCCAGACCAGCACGTCGTCGAGGACGGGGACACCCGCGTGCCCCTCGCGCCAGCCGGTGGACGCCCCGAAGCGGTCGGCGCCGCTGCGCGCGAAGGTGGCCGCGAGCTCCGCCTGGTGCTCGCCGAGGATGTGGACGCCGATGTGCTCGGCGGTGGATATCGCGGGCCAACTGGAGGCGCCCGTGCCGATGCCGAAGGAGAGCATCGGCGGCTCGGCGGAGACGGACACCAGGGAGGTGGCGGTGAAGCCGACCGGGCCGTCGGCGTCGGAGGCGGTGATCACCGCGACGCCGGCCGCGTGCCGCCGGAAGGCGGAGCGGAGCAGATCGGGAGAGGCGAGCTGGGGCGTGCCGAGGTCGGGCGTGGCCGTCATGGAGTTTTCCTTCTGCGGGAGGCGGTCTTCGGGTCCGTCGCTGCTCAACAGCCCGGACAGCGCGCGCTCGCGGTGCGGGCCAGGTCCACGTGGACCCGCCCGAAGAGAAGGAGTTCCTGAGGAGGCATACGGTCAGGCTGACGATAGGTGGTGCGCCCAGTCAAGTACGTCCCGGCATATGGGAGCTGCCTCACCGTCATCGGCACGTCCGTCAGACCGCCTCTCCCAGCGCCGCGATGACATCCGCCCTGCGGGGCTGTCCGGTGGCCCGGCGCACCACCCGCCCCTGCGCGTCGAGCACCAGTACGGTGGGCGTCTTGAGGATGTCCAGCGCGCGCACGAGGTCGAGATGCGCCTCCGCGTCGATCTCGACGTGGGCCACGCCGGGGACCATCCCCGCGACCTCGTCCAGAACCCGTCGGGTGGCCCGACAGGGGGCGCAGAACGCGCTGGAGAACTGCACCAGCGTGGCCCGCTCGCCCAGTTCGCCGCCGAGTTCCGCCGCCCCGAGCCGCTTCCCCTCGTCCCGCCCGCGCACCCGTACCCTCCCGCTCCGCCGCCTGTGCAGCACTCCGTAGACGCTCGCCGCCGCGAGCACCGCCACGCACACCACCAGTCCGGTCACCATCCGGACAGGTTGGCACGCGGCGGCCCGTCACCGGCAGCAGCGTTCACAAGACTGCAAAGATTCCCGGCCCCACCGCGGCCTCCGGGGCGGAATCCTTGGTTCATGGACATCGACGCACGTGGGCCGCGGTTCGGCGCGGCCGTGACGACGGTCGTGCTGGCCGCCGCACTGATCACCCGCAGCCCTTGGATCCTGGCCTGGCAGACGCTGGCGTTCGCGTTCGGCGCGGCCGGCGGGGTGGGCCGCTCACCGTACGGCTGGGTCTTCCGGACCGCCGTCCGCCCGAGGCTCGCTCCCCCGACGGAGTTCGAGGCGCCGGAGCCGCCCCGGTTCGCGCAGGCGGTGGGGCTGGTCTTCGCCGGGCTGGGTCTGGTCGGATTCACCCTCGGCCCCGAGTGGTTGGGGCTGGCGGCGACCGGGGCCGCGCTCGCCGCGGCTTTCCTCAACGCGGCGTTCGGATACTGCCTGGGGTGCGAGATGTTCCTGCTCGTGCGGAGGCTGACGGTACGCGCGGAGTAAAGGGTGGTTAAAAGGACGAGGTGGATCACTAGGCCAACGTGACGAGGATCTCGCCGCTCCCCGGCACCAGGACTGGCTCCCCGTCCGTTCTTCGGGCACGATCTGCGAGACGCCGTTAACCTACGGCTGCGTAACTTACCGCCGGGAGCCCCTTTCCCAGGCAGAGCAGAAAGGGTCCGTCCCGCCCATGGCAGAGCTGGTCTACCGTCCCGTCATCGGTTTCGCCAAGACGCTGTTCAAGGTCTGGGACCTGAAGATCGACTGCCAGGGGTCGGAGAACATCCCGCGCTCGGGCGGTGCGGTGCTGGTGAGCAATCACATCAGCTATCTCGACTTCGTCTTCGACGGCCTGGCGGCACTGCCGCAGAAGCGCCTGGTGCGGTTCATGGCGAAGGAGTCGGTCTTCCGGCACCGGATCTCAGGTCCTCTGATGCGGGGGATGAAGCACATCCCGGTGGACCGCGCGCAGGGCGAGACGGCGTACCAGCACGCGCTCGACTCGCTGAAGTCCGGTGAGATCGTGGGGGTCTTCCCGGAGGCGACCATCTCCCAGTCCTTCACCCTGAAGAGCTTCAAGTCGGGCGCCGCCCGCCTCGCCCAGGAGGCCGGGGTCCCGCTCGTGCCGATGGCACTGTGGGGGACCCAGCGCATCTGGACCAAGGGCCAGCCGCGCAACTTCAAGCGCAACCACCTCCCCGTCACCATCCGGGTCGGCGAGCCGGTCGAGGCACCCCGCGACCAGTACGCGGGCGCCATCACCCGTCGGCTGCGCGGCCGCGTCCAGGAGCTGCTGGACGCCGCCCAGCGCGCCTACCCGGCCCGCCCGAAGGACACCACGGACACCTGGTGGCTCCCGGCCCACCTGGGCGGCTCGGCCCCCACCCCGGAGCAGCTGAAGGCAGCCGAGGCGATCTGAGCCCCACCGCGCCCCGGCCGCGCACCCGGGCCCCGGCCTGGGGCAGGCTGTTCGAGTCCGGCGGCAGGCGATTCCGCGCACTGCACCGCACCGCACTGCACTGCACCGCACTGCCCCGCACCGCACCGCACCGCACCGCACTGCACCGCACCGCACCGCACCGCACTGCACTGCACCGGGCAACGTTCGCCCCGTCGCGGTACCCGGCACACTCCCCCAGCTCCGGCCGAGGGACTCCCCGAGCAGGGTGAGCGCGGGCGCCGTCCGTCCCGCGTCAGAGTGCGGCGGGCAATGTCTTCCAGAGGTGCGCGCGGTCTCGTGCCGCTTTCAGGGCGCCGAGCACGGCCGGGTGCGGTTCGGCGTACAGGAGCGGATAGTCCACCTCGTCGCGCTGCCGGTCCGGGATCCAGGCCAGCCGCTCGCCGTCGAGGGAGAAGCGGGCGTCGACGCCCGGTTTGTTGCCGCGCGGGTCCTGCCGGTGCCAGGCGCCGTGGAAGCGGACGGCGACCAGACCGTGCACCGCCCATCCCGTACCGTCGTCGTGCGCCAGCCGCTGGTAGCACAGGGCCGCCGGGATGTCCTCGGCCCGCAGCAGGGCGGCGAGGGCGTGGGCCTTGGCGTAGCAGATGCCCGTGCGCCGCGCCAGGACGTCCGAGGCGCGCCAGGTGACCCGGGGGTCGCCGGAATCGGCGGAGTGCGGGATTGCGTCCCGTACGAACTCGTACGCCGCCCGCGCATAGGCATACGAGTCGTCCGCCTCCCCCGCCAGCCTCGCGGCCGCCTCACGCACCACCGGGTGGTGGTGGTCGATCGCCTCGTCGGCGGCCAGATATGCGGACAGGTCGGTGGTGTTCTGGATCAGCTCCATGGCGGCACAGCATAGAAACGCGATCACCCGAGCGTCAATGATTTTTCAGGTGACCGCATATCTATGCAGTTACAGGCGCGCCATCTCCTCCTTGAGCGCGGCCACGAACGCGTCCACGTCCTCCTCGGTCGTGTCGAAGGCGCACATCCAGCGCACGTCGCCGGCGGCCTCGTCCCAGAAGTAGAACCGGAACCGCTTCTGCAGGCGCAGACTCACGTCGTGCGGGAGCCGGGCGAAGACACCGTTGGCCTGCACCGGGTACAGGATCTCCACGCCGTGCACGGCACGGACGCCCTCGGCGAGCCGCTGGGCCATGTCGTTGGCGTGCCGGGCGTTGCGCAGCCACAGGTCCTTGGCGAGCAGGGCCTCCAGCTGCACCGACACGAAGCGCATCTTGGAGGCGAGCTGCATGGACAGCTTGCGCAGGTGCTTCATGTGGCTGACCGCGTCCTGGTTGATCACCACGACCGCCTCGCCGAACACGGCGCCGTTCTTGGTGCCGCCCAGGGAGAGGATGTCCACGCCGACGGCGTTGGTGAACGTGCGCATCGGAACGTCCAGGGAGGCCGCCGCGTTGGCTATCCGGGAGCCGTCCAGGTGCACCTTCATGCCGTGCGCGTGGGCGTGCTCGCAGATCGCGCGGATCTCGTCCGGGGTGTAGAGGGTGCCCAGCTCGGTGCTCTGGGCGATGGACACGACCTGCGGCATCGCCCGGTGCTCGTCGTCCCAGCCGTACGCCTGCCGGTCGATGAGCTCCGGGGTGAGCTTGCCGTCGGGAGTGGGCACGGTGAGCAGTTTGAGGCCGCCCATGCGCTCGGGGGCGCCGCCCTCGTCGACGTTGACGTGCGCGCTCTCGGCGCAGATCACCGCGCCCCAGCGGTCGGTGACCGCCTGGAGCGCGACGACGTTCGCCCCGGTGCCGTTGAACACCGGGAAGGCCTCGGCGGTGGCCCCGAAGTGGCTGCGGACGATCCGCTGGAGGTTCTCGGTGTACTCGTCCTCACCGTAGGCCACCTGGTGGCCGCCGTTGGCCAGGGCCAGGGCGGCCAGCACCTCGGGGTGCGCACCGGCGTAGTTGTCACTGGCGAAACCGCGGACCTGCGGGTCGTGGTGGCGACGCGCGTCGGTCTTCGGAGGGTTCACGGCTTCTCGGTCAGCCACAGACGGTTTCCGTTCACTTCGGCGGCGGACTTGCTCCAGACGCCTTCGATGGCCTCGGCCAGGTCCTTGACATCGGTGAAGCCCGCGAACTTCGCGTTGGGCCGCTCGGCACGCATCGCGTCGTGCACCAACGCCTTCACCACCAGGATGGCAGCGGCCGAGGTGGGGCCCTCGGGCCCCCCGGCCTTGCGGAAGAAGTCGGCCAGGGCGAGCGTCCACGCCTCCGCGGCGGCCTTGCCCGCGGCGTACGCGGCGTTGCCCGCGGTGGGCCTGCTCGCGGCGGCCGCGCTGATCAGGACGTACCTGCCGCGCTCGCTGCGCTGCAGCGCCTCGTGGAAGGCGAGGGAGGTGTGCTGCACGGTCTTGACGAGGAGCAGTTCCAGGAAGTCCCAGTCGTCCAGGCTGGTCTTGGTGAAGGTCTCGCTGCCCCGCCAGCCGCCGACCAGGTGCACCAGGCCGTCGACGCGGCCGAAGTCCTTCTCGACGTGGGCGGCCCAGTCCCGGGTGGACCGGAGGTCGAGCAGGTCGACCGTGTCCCCGATGACGCTGGCGCCGCCGGACGCGTAGCGGGCCGCGTCCACGGCCTCCGACAACCGCTGCGGGTCGTTGTCCGCCCCCACGACGGTCGCGCCCGCCTCCGCCAGACGCAGCAGCGTCGCCCTGCCCGCGGGGCCGCCCGCGCCCGCCACCGCGATCACTGCACCACTGAGAGACCCGTTGCCCACCATGTGCTTCCCCTCTTGAGCGGAGTTCCGCGGCCGCTCGCTCACGCGGCGACCGGCTCGGCGCTGTCCGCGGTGATGCCCTTGGTCTCGGCGATCACGTTCTTCAGCTTCTTGGACAGGGCCTCGTAGAACATGCTCAGCGGAAACTCGTCCGGAAGCACGTCGTCCACGAGCTTGCGGGGCGGCAGGCTCAGGTCGAGGGCGTCGGGGCCCTTGGCCCACTTGGAGCCGGGGTGCGGGGCGAGGTAGGTGGCGACCAGTTCGTAGCCGGCGAACCAGTGGACGAGCTTCGGGCGGTCGATGCCGTCCTTGTACAGCTTCTCGATCTCGGCGCAGAGCTGGTTGGTGACCAGCGGGGCGCGCTCCCAGTCGATGGCGAGCTTGTTGTCGGTCCAGCGGACCACGTCGTGCTTGTGCAGGTAGGCGAAGAGCAGCTGGCCGCCGAGCCCGTCGTAGTTGCGGACCCGGTCGCCGGTGACCGGGAAGCGGAACATGCGGTCGAAGAGCACCGCGTACTGCACGTCACGGGCCTGCGGGACGCCGTCGGCCGCCAGCTTGACGGCCTCCTTGAAGGCGGTGAGATCGCAGCGCAGCTCCTCCAGGCCGTACATCCAGAACGGCTGGCGCTGCTTGATCATGAACGGGTCGAACGGCAGGTCGCCGTGGCTGTGGGTGCGGTCGTGGACCATGTCCCACAGCACGAAGGCCTCCTCGCAGCGCTTCTGGTCGTGGACCATGGCGGCGATGTCCTCGGGCAGGTTCAGGCCCAGGATGCCGACGGCCGCGTCGGTGACCCGGCGGAACCGGGCGGCCTCACGGTCGCAGAAGATGCCACCCCAAGAGAAACGTTCCGGCGCCTCGCGCACGGCGATGGTCTCGGGGAAGAGGACGGCGGAGTTGGTGTCGTAGCCGGCCGTGAAGTCCTCGAACTTGATGCCGCAGAACAGCGGGTTGTCGTAGCGGGTGCGCTCCAGCTCGGCCAGCCAGTCCGGCCAGACCATGCGCAGCACGACCGCCTCCAGGTTGCGGTCCGGGTTGCCGTTCTGCGTGTACATCGGGAAGACGACCAGGTGCTGGAGGCCGTCCGCGCGGTCCGCGGCGGGCTGGAAGGCCAGCAGCGAGTCCAGGAAGTCGGGCACCTGGAAGCCGCCGTCCGCCCACGTACGGAGGTCACGGACCAGGGCCCGGTGGTACTGGGCGTCGTGCGGCAGCAGCGGCGACAGCTCCTCGACGGCATCGACCACGACGTCCACGGCCCGCCCGGCGTCGCCGCGTCCCGGCGCGCCCTCGGCGGCGAAGTCGATGGAACCGTCCTTGGACTGCCATGGCCGGATCCGCTCCACGGCATTCTTGAGCACGGGCCACGCCGGGTGCTCGACCACCCTGGTCACGGGAGGAACCTGCTCCTCCGAGCCCACCTGCACAAGAACTTCCGTCATGATCCATCCTCCACGGGAGATGCTTCCGTTAGGACACCGTATGCATACGGGGTTTCTCCCAGCAAGGGGGCCCTCAGGAAATTATCCTGCACCACCGCATCTTCACCGCGCTTTTTCCTGTGTGAAACCGTGAATGCAGTCACATCCACGACCGGAGGTGAAGGTGCGTCAGTTCCGGGGCACCGCATGGATCCGGCCGGTCAATGCACGGCGCAACGCGCCCACGCCCGGGTGACCGCCAGTGGGGTCAGGGACCAGACACCGCGCGCCCGGCGCTCCAATCCCCCCGTGTACATACGGGTTCATCGTGACGGGCGGCCATTAGGCTGCGCCCAGCCGCGTGGACAGCCACGTCCCGTCGTACGGTCCGCGCGCACCCCACCGCCGCCGTCGACGGAAGCGAGATGAATCTTGAACTTCCTTACCATCGGTCATCGCGGAGTCATGGGCGTCGAGCCCGAGAACACCCTCCGTTCCTTCGTCGCCGCGCAGCAGGCCGGCCTTGACCTGATCGAACTCGATCTGCACCTCAGCAAGGACGGCGCCCTGGTCGTCATGCACGACGCCGAGGTGGACCGCACGACCGACGGCTCCGGCCCGATCGCCGAGAAGACCCTGGAGGAACTGCGCGCCCTTGACGCGGGCCGGGGCGAACGGGTGCCGGTGTTCGAGGAAGTCCTGGAGGCGGTGCAGTCCCCGCTCCAGGCCGAGATCAAGGACGTCGCGGCGGCCCGCGCGCTGGCCGAGGTCATGCAGCGGCGGGACCTGGTGTCCCGGGTGGAGGTGTCCTCGTTCCACGACGAGGCCGTCGCCGAGATCGCCAGACTGGTGCCGGGGGTACGGACCGCGCTGATCGCCAGCCGGTACGGCACCGACGTGGTGGAGCGGGCCCGGGAGGCGAGGGCGGCGACCCTCTGCCTCGACATCCGGCGGCTGACCCTGGAGGTCGTCGAGCACGCCCGCAAGGCGGACCTGCGGGTGATCGGCTGGGTGGTGAACACCCAGGACCAGCTGCGGCTGGTCCGCGCCCTGCAACTGGACGGCGCGACCACCGACTACCCGGAGATCAAGCGCACCGCCCGCTTCACCGCCTGAGCTCACCCCACCCGGGGGTCACACCAGGGGCTTGACCAGCAACTCGAACCGCAGATCGGCGCGCAGCGGGATACCGAAGCGCTCGTCGCCGTACGGGAACGGGGTCATCTCTCCCGTACGGCGGTAGCCGCGCCGCTCGTACCAGGCGATCAGGTCGTCGCGGACGGAGATCACCGTCATGTGCATCTCCGTGGCGCCCCAGTCCTGCCGGGCTCGGCGCTCCGCCTCGGCGATGACGGCCTTGCCGAGGCCGGCACCCTGGAGGGCGGGGCTGACCGCGAACATGCCGAAGTAGGCGTGGGTGCCGCGGTGTTCGAGCTGGCAGCAGGCGACGACCCGGCCGTCCCGCTCGACGGTGAGCAGTTCGCTGTCCGGCGACTTGATCACCTGGAGGACGCCCTCGGGGTCGGTCCGCTGCCCGTCCAGGATGTCCGCCTCGGTGGTCCAGCCGGCCCGGCTGGCGTCGCCCCGGTAGGCCGACTCGATGAGCGCGACCAGCACGTCCACGTCGGCGTCGGTGGCGGCGCGGAAGGCAAGTGCGGCGGGGGCGCTGTCCATGGTGTTGTCCACGGGCTCCATGGGCGGTTCTCCGATCTCGGGCGCGGTGAGCCGGGGACGAGCCTATCGCCGCTGTTCGGCTCCGGGATTCCGGGGATCGTCCGCGGCCGGGCACTACGCTCCGGTCCCATGGTGCACGTACTCAGCAGCCGTACCCTGGTCCACCCCACCGACCCCGAGCGCTCCCGCGCCTTCTACGGCGAGCAGCTCGGCCTCCCCGTCTACCGCGAGTTCGGTACCGGCCCGGAGCGGGGCACGGTCTATTTCCTCGGCGGCGGATTCCTGGAGGTCTCCGGGCGCTCGGACGCCGCCGCCGCACCGGCCGTGCAGCTGTGGCTCCAGGTCGCGGACGCCGCGGCGGCGCACGAGGAGCTGGTGGCGAAGGGCGTCGAGATCGTACGGCCGCCGGTGCGGGAGCCGTGGGGCCTGGTCGAGATGTGGATCACCGACCCGGACGGCATCAGGATCGTGCTGGTGGAGGTACCGGCCGACCACCCCCTGCGCTACCGGCCGGGGATCTGATGCGCTACCGGCCCGGGGATCCGGCGGCAGGGGCTCAGACCCGCAGCGCGCCCATCCTGCCCTCCAGCCGGCCCAGCAACTCGGCGAGCAGCCCGGCGAGTTCGCCCTGACCCTGCGGGGCCAGGACGGACAGGACGGCCGTCTCGTAGCCGAGCTGCTCGGGCAGGATGCCGTCGACGAGCTCACGGCCGGCGTCGGTGAGGCGGAGGTGGGCGACCCTGCGGTCCCGGGCGTCACCACGCCGCTCGACCAGACCGCGCTCGGTGAGCTGTTTGAGGCGTTTGGTGACGGCGGCGCCCGAGGAGAAGGTCTCCTTGGCGAGTTCGCTCGGGGTCAGTTCGTGGCCGGTGCGGCGCAGCGCACCGAGCAGGTCGAACTCGGGGCGGCTGAGGCCCGCCCGGCGCAGCGGGGCGTCCTCGGCCTGCTGGAGGAGGGCGGCGCAGCGGTTGATGCGGCCGATCACTTCCATGGGCCCGGTGTCCAGGTCGGGATGGACGGACCGCCACTGCCGGACGACCGCGGCGACGGTGTCGTCCCGGCCCGCGGTCCCGTCCGGGCCCCGCGTGGCCTCGCCGGCCGCGTCCGGTGCCCCGCTCCCTGCCGCTTCCCTCCCCGTCCCGCCGTCGGCCGCCGGTCGTCCGTGGGTCGCCGTCATGGCCGTACGTCCTCCGTTGTCCTCGCGCCGTCCCAGGTGTGCGGTCCCTGGCGTCGTACCGTCGCGGCGAGCGTACGGTGTCCGGACTGTTCGGCGAGCACGACCCGCTCCTGGGGCAGCGCGCGTTGCCACCACTCGCCGGACGCGGCGTCGGCCGTGGCGCGCAGTTCGGCGAGGGCGGCGGCCAGGGTGCGCCGGGCGGTCTCCAGGGCGCGGGGGGCCGGCTGCGGCTCGGCGAGCAGGCGGGCGGCCTGTTCACGGGCCCGTTCGACGGCGGCCAGCGCGTGTTCGATGCGGTCGCCGGCCCGGCGGTTGGTGACGACGACCGCAGTGCCGAAGCCCACCAGCGCGCCGACCAGCGTGTCGACGACCCGTTCGGTGATCAGCTGTCCGGCGTCCTGGGCGCGGGCGAACTCGGTGACGAGCAGGGCCATGGGGGTGACGCAGACGCTGCCGAGCCAGTAGTTGCGGCTGATCAGCGCCTCGGCACCGAAGTTGAAGGCGAGACAGCACAGCACCAGGGCGACCGGGTGCAGATGGGCGAGCGGTACGACGGCGGCGAAGACGAGGACGCCGAGGACGTTGCCGACGACGCGCTGGACGCCCCGGCTCCAGGTGAGGGTGACGTTGGCCTGGTAGAGGGAGGCGGCGGTGACCAGCGCCCAGTACGGGCGGCCGACGCCGAGGGCCAGGGAGGCGTAACCGGCGAGGGCGCAGCCGAGCGCGGTGCGGGCGGCGAGGGGGGTGAGGGGGCCCAGCCGGTGCCACAACGGGCGGTGCGGCGCGGCGAGTTCGGCGTCGAGGCCGAGGAGTTCGTCGTCGGCCCCGGCCACCCGGGGGACGCGTCCGGTGCCGCGCAGGGCGCGGGCCCAGCCGCGGAGCGGGGCCGGGTCGGCGTCGGCGGGTGCGGCGAGGGCGACCTCGGCGCGGACGACGAGGTGTTCGAGGGCACGGCGGGTGCGGTCGGTGCGGGCCCCGGTGGCCAGCAGGGACTGCCAGGCGGCCTGTACGGCGGCGGCCGCGGCGGCGCGGGCCTTCGCGTGGCCGTCCGCCGTTCCGCGTGTGGCGGCGTAGGCGGCGGTGGCGTCGAGGGCGTGGGCGGTGGCCCGGCGCTCGGGGCCGTGCGGGCGCAGCAGCCCCGGCGCCATGCCGACGAGCCAGGCCCAGGCGCCCGTCGCCAGGGCCAGCGCGACATGGCCGGGGACCTGGCCGGGGGTCTGTGGCGCGAACAGCGAGGCGGAACTGATGAACGTGAGGACCACGTTTCCGGGCGGGCCGACGCGGGTGGCGTCGCAGAGGGCCTTCTGTACGGCGGCCAGGAGGGCCCCGACGGTGACCAGGACGACCGCGTTCGTGGTGAGCGAGGCGGTGGTGAGGGCCAGGGCGAGGCCGGCGACCATGCCGAGGATCACCCCGGCGAGCATGCGGGCGCGCGCCGGGTAGGGACGGTTGTGGCCGTAGAGGGCGCACAGCGATCCGGCCATCGTGTACATCGCCAGGTCGAGGCGGCCGAGGGCCAGCAGGGCCAGGTTGGGCGGGGCGACCGCGGCGACCACGCTGAGGGCGGGCTTGAACCAGATGTCCGAGGGCCGGCCGAGGCGCAGCACCCCGGCGAGGGGAAGGGGACGGGTCGGGGTGCTCATACCAGCCAATTTAGCATGTGTTTTACTCGTAAAACACTCACGGACGACGGACCGGCCACCCGGCCCGACACGGGGCACAACCTCCTGATCACGCGCCGTGCTCCGGCGAATGCTCCCCGTGTACACCCTTGCGCTGGCGTGCGCGCTGTCCGGCCGGGGCATCGCATCCATCGATGCGACGTACGACGTCGAGCGGGAGGTGCGCGTGCACGGACCGGCTTCGCCCGGCTGGCTGCTGGTCGCGCTGTGCGCGGCGACCGGGGCCTACTGCCTGCTGCGGATGCGCAGCAGCGTCGAGGCACAGCGGCGCGCCGCGGGCGGCGAGGCGCTGATGGGGTTCGGCATGGCCGCGATGGCCGTGCCGCCCACCGTCTTCACCCCGCCGGGGTGGGCCTGGCCTCTGTACGCGGCGGTGTTCGGCGCGGCGGCGGTGCGTGCGCTGTGGAGCGCGCGCGGCGGCCCGCACCATCTGCACCACCTGGTGGGGGCCGCGGCGATGGTCTACATGGCGGTCGTGATGGCGGCCTCCCCCGGCGGCCACCACCACGGCGGCTCCGGAGTCCCGCTGCTGACCGGGGTGTTGCTGCTCTACTTCACCGGTTACGTCCTGCTGGCCGGGGCGCGCCTGGTGCCCGGCGCGGTGGCGGCCGCCGGAGCCGGGGCGGCCGGCTGGGGCGACCGGCCCGAACTGGCCCGCGCGTGCCGGTTGTCGATGGGGATCGGCATGGTGGCGATGCTGCTGACGCTGTGAGGAAGTGACGGCTCTCGCGGCGCACACGTTGGCTGCGTCACTTTGGCGCAGCGGGCTGTACCCCTGCGCGGCCCCCCGCTCATAGGGTGCTGGCCATGATGGTCCCTGTGGCACTGCTGCTGCTCGGCGCCCTGACGGCCGCCGTCGGACCGCGGCTGCTCGCCCGCGCCGACTGGACGGAACGGGAGCCGGTGGTCGCCCTGTGGATGTGGCAGTGCGTGGTGGCGGCCGTACTGCTGTGCTGCGCGCTGTCGATGACGCTGAGCGCGGCGGCGGCCTGGCAGGCGGTGCGCGGGCACGTGTTCGCGACCGCCCCGAGCCGGGTGGCGGACGCCTACCCGCTCGGTACGGCCGGGCCGTGGGCGGCGGCGACCGCGGTGGCCCTCGCCTGCGCGGGGCTGTGGAGCGGAGCGATGCTGGTGCGCGAGGTGCTGCGGGCCAGGGCCCGGCTGCGCCGCCGGCGGGCCGAACTCCTGTTGCGGGCACCGTTGTTGCCCGGCGAGGAACCGGCGGGCGGCCGGCTCGTCGTCCTGGAGGGCGAGCGTGCCGACGCCTGGTGGCTGCCCGGCCCGGCACCTCGACTCGTCGTCACGACGGCCGCGTTACGGCGACTCAAGGGCCGTCGGCTGGACGCGGTGCTCGCCCATGAGCAGGGGCACGCGCAGGCCCGGCACGACTGGCTGCTGCACTGCTCGGCCGCACTGGCGGACGGGTTCCCGCAGGTCCCGGTGTTCGCCGCGTTCCGCGAGGAGATGCACCGCCTGGTCGAGCTGGCCGCCGACGACGTGGCCTCCCGGCGGCACGGCCGCCTCACCACCGCGCTCGCCCTGGTCGAACTGAACGAGGACAGGGGCGTGTTCGGCCCCGGACACAGCCCGCACGGCCATGTCCCGCAACGTGTCCAGCGGTTGCTCACCGCCCCCGACCGGCTCCCCGCCCGGCACCGGTTGCGGCTGACCGCGACGGCCACCCTGGTCCCGGTGGTCCCCGTGCTGGTGGCGCTCGTCCCGGGTCTGCGCGCGTTCGGCTAAAGCCTTCGGGTAAAGCCTTGTCCAGCTGACCAATTGGCCTTCGGGCAATGATTCGGCAAAGATCACGCCATGCCACCCGCACCCAGCGACCGCCCCGCCCCGCTCCTCACGACCGCCGTTCTGGCCCTGTCCTCGGCGCTGCTGCTCGCCCTCGTCGCCGGCGAGTGGCCGCCCCTTCTCGCGGTGGACGAGAGCATCGCCGGCACCACCCACCGCTGGGCCCTGGCGGAC
The DNA here is from genome assembly GCF_040703965.1 of Streptomyces sp. NPDC006655. Classification (NCBI taxonomy): domain Bacteria; kingdom Bacillati; phylum Actinomycetota; class Actinomycetes; order Kitasatosporales; family Streptomycetaceae; genus Streptomyces; species Streptomyces sp. NPDC006655. The sequence goes on from NZ_JBEYJU010000001.1 coordinate 138,135, forward strand.
CGGGACACCACCCATGTGCTGCGGATCCTCGCCGACTGGGTCTGGGACCCGCTGACCATGCGCCTGCTCTGCGCGGCCGTCGCGGTGTGGCTGGTGTGGCGGCACTCGGCCTGGTGGACCGCGCTGTGGCTGGCCCTGACCTGTGCGCTGGGCGCGGTCGCCCAGCAGTCCCTCAAGGCCGCCGTGGGCCGTCCGCGCCCGCAGTGGCCGGACCCCGTGGACTCGGCGCACTACGCCGCGTTCCCCTCGGGTCACACGATGACCGCGACGGTGGTCTGCGGCCTGCTGCTGTGGCTGCTGCACCGCTGCGGCACCGGTCGTGCGGTGTGGCGTACGGCGCTGGTGGTGGCCTGGGTGTCGGTCACCGGCGTCGGCGTGACCCGGGTCTGGCTCGGTGTGCACTGGCCCTCGGACGTGCTCGGCGGCTGGCTGCTCGGCGCGCTGGTGGTGGCCCTGGCGGTGCTGGCCTACGAGTGGGAGCGCGGCGGCCGGGGACACGCCTAGTCGGCGCCGTCGGTAGAGTCCGGCGCATGACTGCCGTCCTCTTCGACTTCTCCGGGACCCTCTTCCGCGTCGAGTCCACCGAATCCTGGCTGCGGGCGGTGCTCGCCGCAGCCGAAGTGGGCTTTCCCGAAGGGGAGTTGCTGGACGCCGCCCGCGCGCTCGAGGTGGCCGGGGCACAGCCCGGCGGGGCGAACCCGGTCGCGCTGCCCGAGGAGCTGGCCGAGGTGTGGGCCGTGCGGGACGAGAGCGCGGAACTGCACCGGGCCGCGTACACCGGCCTGTCCCGTCGGGTGACACTGCCGGACCCGGCCCTGCACGACGCGCTCTACGAGCGGCACATGACCCCGGCGGCCTGGGCGCCGTACCCGGACACCGAGGAGGTGCTGCGCACGCTGCGCGCGCACGGCGTCGGCATCGGCGTGGTCAGCAACATCGGCTGGGACCTGCGCCCGGTCTTCCGCGCGCACGGGCTCGACGCGTACGTGGACACGTACGTCCTCTCCTACGAGCACGGGTTCCAGAAGCCGGACCCGCGGCTCTTCGCCCTCGCTCTGGACGCGCTCGGGGCCGTGCCGGCCGGGACGGTGATGGTCGGGGACAGCAGGGCCGCCGACGGCGGGGCGGCGGCGCTCGGATGCCGGGTGCACTTCGTGGACCATCTGCCGGTGGACGAGCGGCCGGACGCGCTGCTGCCGGTCCTCGATCTGGTGGGCGTGGCCCGCCGACCGGCCACGCCCACACAGGCCTGACCCGCCGCGCGTCCGCCCGAGACGCTCCCCCGTGTCGCCCCGGACGGACGGCAGCCCTGACCTGCCCCCGCGCAGTGCGGTGGCCGCCGCGTCGATTATAGTTGGCTGGCAGCCAGTCAACGCAGGAGTTCCAGGATGTCCCCGCGCAGCGCATCGGTCAATGAAGAGTTGCGCCGGCGTTCCCGGGAGCGACTGCTGCAGGCCGCCGTCGAGCTGGTCGACGAGCACGGCTTCGAGGCCACCACGCTGGGCGACATCGCAGACCGGGCGGGGTCGGCGCGGGGGCTTGTGTCGTACTACTTCCCCGGCAAGCGGCAGCTGGTCCAGTCCGCCGTGCACCGGCTGATGCACCGCACGCTGGAAGAGGCGCTGGAGCACGAACCGCACACCGAGGACGGCCGGGAACGGCTGGCGCGGGCCATCGACGCGATCCTGGGCCTCGCCGGCGAGCGGCCGGTGCTGATGCGTCAGCACATGGCGGGCCTGCTCCAGGCCGAGGGGTTCGTGCAGTGCCCCGAGCAGCGCCGGCTGGCGGAACTGCTCGGCGACACCGTCGCCCGGTACGGCTCGCAGGACGTGACGACCGACTACCCGATGCTGCGGGCCCTGCTGATGGGGGCCGTGTACGCGGCACTGGTCCCGGGCGCCCCGATGCCCGTACCGGTCCTGCGGGCGGAGCTGTTCGCACGCTACGGCCTCGACCGGGAGCTGGGCCTTCCGCCGGATTCCGCGCCGTCGGCCGGACGGCGGGACCTGTCCAGGTTCTTCGCGACGGAGGACCGGACGGACCACCGACACGACACCACTGAGCGATAAGATCATCACACTCCGCGCACGTTGACCCGCGCCCGCTTCACCCCTGCGGCCCCTGTCGAGGTCGCCGGGCCGGTGGGATGCTGGAGCCACCAGCCCCTCGGGCAAGGAGTCTCCTCGTGTTGCGTGTCGCCGTCGTCGGCTCCGGGCCGAGCGGGTGCTACACCGCCCAGAACCTCGTCCAGCTCGACTCCACGGTGCGGGTGGACGTCCTGGACCGGCTCCCCTGCCCGTTCGGGCTGGTGCGGTACGGGGTCGCCCCGGACCACGAGAAGATCAAGTCACTGCAGGGCAACCTGCGCACCGTCCTGGAGCACGAGCGGGTGCGGTTCCTCGGCGGGGTGCGGATCGGGGGGCCGGGCGGACTGCCGGTGGAGCGGCTGCGGGAGCTGTACCACGCGGTGGTGTACTGCGTCGGGGCGGCCACCGACCGGCGGCTCGGGATCCCCGGCGAGGAGCTGCCGGGCAGCTGGTCGGCGACCGAGTTCGTGTCCTGGTACAGCGCCCATCCGGACGCCGTCGACGCCGGGTTCGTACGCGACGCCCGGTCGGCGGTGGTCATCGGCGTCGGCAACGTCGCGGTCGACGTGGCGCGGATGCTGGCCCGGGGCGCGGCGGAGCTGAGCCCGACGGACATGCCGCAGGCGGCCCTGACGGCACTCGCGCGAAGCCGGATAAGGGAGGTCCACGTGGTGGGCAGGCGGGGCCCCTCACAAGCCCGGTTCACCACCAAGGAGCTGCGCGAGCTCGGCGGCCTGCCCGACACCGACGTCACCGTGGAACCAGGCGAGTTGGCACTCGACCCGGACTGCGCCGATCCGTCGGCGCTGCCCGCCGCCCAGCGCCGCAACGTGGAGGTGCTGCGCGGCTGGGGCGAGGGCGGCGGCCGGTCCGGTGACCGCCGCATCCGGCTGCGCTTCTTCCTGCGCCCGGTCGAGGTGCTCGACGACGGCGGCCGGGTGGGCGGGGTGCTCTTCGAACGCACCGAGCCGGACGGGCTCGGCGGCGTGCGGGGCACCGGCCGGTACGAGACCGTCGAGGCGCAGTTGGTGCTGCGTTCGGTGGGATACCGCGGAGTGCCGCTGGACGGGCTCCCGTTCGACGAGGAGAGCGGCACCGTGCCGCACGAGGCGGGCCGCGTCCTGCACAGCTGCTTCGGCGTGTCCGGTGACTACGTGGCGGGCTGGATCAAGCGGGGCCCGACCGGCGTCATCGGCACCAACCGGCCCGACGCCAAGGAGACGGTGACGTCCCTGCTGGCGGACGCACCCGTGCTGCTGCGCAGGGAGGTGGCGCGGGATCCGGTCGCCGCGCTGCGCTCGGAGGGCATCGAGCCGGTGGAGTGGACGGGCTGGCAGGCGATCGAGCGGGCCGAGGCGGCGCTCGGCGCCCGGCTGGGCCGGAGCGTGGTCAAGCTCGCCGACTGGGACTCCCTGCTGGCGGCGGCGCGGACGGGGGCACGGCAGGCGGCGGTGCGGACGGAGTCGTAGCGGAGTCGATCGCGTCCCGGCGGGCATGACACGTATCGGCAACCCCCCAGAAATCAACAAACTGTTCAAGCCGCTTACGGTCTCGTGCTGTCCGGATGTCGTCCCCGCACTGGAGCCCCCATGGCCACGACCACCGCCCCCGTCCACCCCGTCGACGAGGTCCCGCCCGTACGGCAGTTGGCCGCGTTCGGCCTCCAGCACGTGCTCGCGATGTACGCGGGCGCCGTCGCCGTGCCGCTCATCGTGGGCGGTGCGATGAAGCTGTCGGCCCCCGACCTGGCGTACCTGATCACCGCCGATCTGTTGGTGTGCGGGATAGCGACGCTCATCCAGTGCGTAGGTCTCTGGCGCTTCGGCGTACGGCTGCCGATCATGCAGGGCTGTACGTTCGCGGCGGTCTCGCCGATGGTCCTCATCGGTACGACGGGCGGCGGGCTGCCCGCGATCTACGGCTCGGTGATCGTGGCGGGCCTGGCGATCATGCTGCTCGCGCCGGTCTTCGGCAGGCTGTTGCGCTTCTTCCCGCCCCTGGTCACCGGCACCGTGATCCTGATCATCGGACTCTCCCTGCTGCCGGTCGCGGGCAACTGGGCGGCGGGCGGCGCCGGTGCCAAGGACTTCGGGGAGCCCAAGAACCTGGCACTGGCCGCCTTCGTGCTCGCGGTGGTGATCGGCGTGCAGCGGTTCGCACCCGCCTACCTGGCCAGGATCGCCGTCCTGACCGGCATCGCGGTGGGCCTCGCGGTGGCCGTGCCCTTCGGGTTCACGGACTTCGGCGGGGTCGCGGACGCCGACTGGCTCGGCATCAGCACGCCGTTCCACTTCGGCACGCCGACGTTCCATGTCTCGGCGATCGTCTCCATGCTGGTGGTGGCCCTGGTGACCATGACGGAGACGACCGGTGACCTGATCGCGGTGGGCGAGATGACCGGCCGGGCGGTCGAGCCCCGGTCCCTGGCCGACGGGCTGCGCGCCGACGGGCTGTCGACCGTCCTCGGCGGTGTCTTCAACACCTTCCCGTACACGGCGTACGCGCAGAACGTCGGCCTGGTGGGGATGACCCGGGTGCGCAGCCGCTGGGTGGTCGCGGCGGCCGGCGGCATCCTGGTGCTGCTCGGCCTGCTGCCCAAGCTGGGCGCGGTGGTCGCGGCGATTCCGGCGCCGGTGCTGGGCGGTGCGGGTCTGGTGATGTTCGGGACGGTCGCGGCGAGCGGTCTGCGCACGCTCGCGACCGTCGACTTCAAGGGCAACAACAACCTGACGGTGGTGGCCGTGTCGGTGGCGGTCGGCCTGCTGCCGGTCGGGGTGCCGGCGGTCTACGGGAAGTTCCCCGACTGGTTCCAGACGGTGATGAACAGCGGCATCAGCGCGGGCTGCCTGACGGCGATCGTCCTGAACCTGCTCTTCAACCACCTTCCGGCGAAGGAGGGTTCGACCCCTGCGCCCGTTCCGACCGAAGCCGGTCCGACCTTCTAGGGCCCTTGGCCGTGTCAGGAGCCCGCGCCGAACAGGTGCGCGGGGACCGCCGCGGCCAGCGCCCGGTAGCCGGCCGGGTTGAGGTGGAGCCCGTCGCCGACCTGGAGGTCGGCGCGCAGTCGGCTGGGATCGGCCGGGTCGCGCACGACCCGGTCGAAGTCGAGCACCGTGTCGAAGTGGCCGGGTTCCCGGATCCAGGCGTCGACCCGCTGCCGCGCCGCCTCCCGCACGCCCGCTCCGTCGTCGTACGCGTTGCCGCCGAAGGGCGTCAGGGTGGCGCCGTAGACACGGATGCCCTGGGCGTGGGCGCGCACGACGATCTGCTGGTAGGCGGCGATCAGGTCGTCGGCGACGGCTCGCTGGGCCTGCGGGGTGGCGGCGGCGGTTCCGATGTCGTTGACACCCTCGAAGACGATCAGCCAGGAGACTCCGCTGCTGGACAGGACGTCACGGTCGAGGCGGGCCAGGAGGTTGGGGCCGAGGCCGTCGTTGAGGACCCGGTTGCCGCCCGCCGCCTGGTTGATCACCGCGATGCCCGAGGTGGCGGGGATGGACCGGAGCCGGTCGTAGAACTGGTCCGGCCAGCGGTCGTTGCCGTTGGTGGTGGAGCCGCGCCCGTCCGTGAGGGAGTCGCCGACGACGGCCACGGCACGGGTCCCGGCCGACGCCCGCACTTCGACGCCGCTGAGCAGGTACCAGTGGTCGACCGGTGTGGCACCGCTGAGGTCCGGGTCCTGGACGTGGTCGCCGCGCAGGAGGTACGACGTGGTGCGCGATCCGGGGTGCGAGGTGAGCGCGTGGTCGGGCTGGCCCTGCGCGGTGTACGCCGTGACGGTGAGTTCGGCACCGGGGTCCAGTTCCAGGTCCACGGGATCGGAGACGACCTGGGCGCCGACGGGTACCACGGTGGCGGCGCGCCCGGAGAAGGTGACGGGCTGGACGCTGCCGGGGACGACGGCGCCGACGCCGGCCCGCCCGCCCTCGGGAAGCGCCACGGTCACCGCGGTGAGCGGGAGCGGGGTGTCGCCGTAGGCGTTGGAGAAACGCAGCCTCAGCCGGTGCCCGCCGGTGCTCACCCGGACGGTCTGGCGCAAGGTGGTGTCGGCCAGCACCGACGTCTCCCCCGTGAAGGGCGCGGGCGGCAGATTGCCGACCTCGGTGAGCTGGGGCATCGCGGTCCAGGTGGCCACCCAGTGGTCGGCACGGGCGGCGCCGGTGGTCACCTGCCGGGGGCCGCGGGCCAGCGCAGTGACGGCGGTGACGGTCACCACCAGGGCGAGGGCGAGGACACAGACGCTGAGGAGCGTGGCGAGTGGCGTTCTGCTGGGCTGCGGCTTCACGGGAACCTTCCTGTCGAGTGGTGACGAGGCCGTCAACTGACCGTGCAGGTGGTGCCGTTGAGCGTGTACGCGGTCGGGGCCGCGCTGTTGCCGGTGTGGCTCGCCTGGGAGCTCCCGGCATCGTGGCATGGACATGGCCCGCCATGGAAGCGCTTCCACGCCACTGCGCGGGGCCCACTGCCCACACCGGTCGAATCCTGCGCGAGGCGTTGACTAGAAAGCGCTTTCACCCTACGTTCCGTCCAGCAGGCTGACCGATGGTCCTGCCGGTGACCCTGCCCACACAGGTTTCTGGCCGAATTGTTCATACCGGCGCCCATCGTTCAGTGGAGAGAACATCGATCCGAAAGGCACCGACCAGGCCCCCTACTAGGCCCTCCCCTCGAAAGAAGGCATACGGGACATGACTTCACGAGTACGGACCAGTGCGCGCGCACTGCTGAGCGGACTGGCCGCCCTGGGACTCCCATTTGGCATGATCATGACTAGCGGCGGCCAGGCGAACGCGGCCACCTGGCCGACCGCGAGCGGCAGCCAGGCGGTCACGGCGACCATCAAGCTGTCCGGCACGAAGGACTACGGGATGCTGCGCCTGTACGGCAGCGGCGCCCTGGGAACCGGCGGCCAGAGCGAGGACCAGGACCCGATCCTCGACCTGGCGGCCGGCACGGTCCTCAAGAACCTCATCATCGGCGCGCCCGCGGCGGACGGGATCCACTGCGAGGGCAGCTGCACGCTCCAGAACGTGTGGTGGGAGGACGTCGGCGAGGACGCGGCGACGTTCAAGGGCTCCTCGTCGTCCAACGTGTACACCGTCTCCGGCGGTGGCGCGAAGGAGGCCAGCGACAAGGTGTTCCAGTTCAACGGCGGCGGCACCCTCAACGTGTCCAACTTCGCGGTGCGGAACTTCGGCAAGCTGGTCCGCTCGTGCGGCAACTGCAAGACGCAGTACAAGCGCACGATCAACCTCAACACGATCGAGGCGACCTACAAGGGCAGCGCGCTGGTCGGCATCAACACCAACTACGGTGACAGCGCGACGCTGAAGAACATCACGATCGTCGGGGACAGCAGCAAGAAGATCGTGCCCTGCCAGAAGTACATCGGCAACAACACGGGCGCGGAGCCGCCGACGAACGGGAGCGGGCCGGACGGGACCTACTGCAAGTACGCGAGTACGGACATCACTTACAAGTGAGCCGGGCGGCCCGGCCGTCACCGCTCAGCGGGCGGTGACGGCCCCCCGTCGGGTCGTCGCGTCAGTGCTGGACCGTGGCGCAGGTGAGTTGGGTCTTCCCGTCGGCCGTCGTCACGACGAACGTGCCGCCGGTGAGCCCGCCGAGGTCGAACCTGCCCGCACTGTCCGTGGAGACGGTGCCCGCGGAGGACTGCGGGGTGGCGCCCGAGTAACTCACCCTCATGTCCCTGGGGAAACCCTCGCCCCACAGGTGATATCGCCCGGCCGAGTCCGTTTCGACATGGCACGCCGCGAGGGACACGGCGCCCGGCGGGACGGCGGCCTGAGCGTGGGCGGACATCGCGGGACTCATCGCGAGCCCGGGGGTGACCAGGAACGCGAGGGCGGCGAGACGACGAGTTCGGTTCATGATTCACCTGCTTCGGTGCTGCGGACGCGGCCGGGGAGCCGTACCGGATCCGCCACTCACGGGAACTCGGGCTGCAACCTGCCTCCACCGTATCGTCCGTCATGTCCCGTGGCATCTCGCGGATCACGGCCGGGCGCGGGGCGGGCGCCCGGGCCGTGTGCTCAGCCGGTGTGCGTCACCAGGGCGTCGATGAGCTCGGGCCAGAGCGGGCGCGGGCGGTCGTGCCCCATGTCCGGGACCAGGAGGAGCTCCGCTCCGGGCACCAGCTCAGCGGTGCGCCGGCCGCCGCTGACGTCGATCAGCGTGTCGTCCAGGCCGTGGATCACCAGGGTCGGCACCCGCAGCTGCCGGAGCGCGTCCGCGCGCGAGCCGCTCAGCACCATCGCGCCGAGCTGGCGTCCGATCCCGGCGGGGTGGTGGGCGCGGTCGTAACTGGCCGCGGCCAGCTCCCGGAGGGCCGCGGGGTCCCCGTAGCGCCTCGACGCCCAGACCAGTTCCCGGTCCGCCGCCGCGATGTACCCCTCGCGGTCCGACGGTCTCGGGCTGAACAGCGCCGCCTGCGCCTCGGGGGTGGACCGGCCATAGGCGCTCTCCCCCGTCGAGGACATCATCGACGTGAGCGTCAGCACCCGCTCCGGCCGGCTGATGGCCATGGTCTGGGCGATCATGCCGCCCATCGACGCGCCGACCACGTGGGCCCGTTCGACACCGAGCACGGTGAGCAGGCCGAGGCCGTCGTCGGCCATGTCCCGCAGACCGTAGGGGACCATGGCGAGGGCTGCGGCCGTGTCCCCCGAGCGCACCGCGGCGATGAACCGGCCGACGTCGACGGGGTGTTCGTCGAACTTGGTGGACAGACCGCTGTCCCGGTTGTCGTAGCGGATCACGTACCGCCCGCGGTCCGCCAGCGCCTGGCAGAAGTCCTCGTGCCAGGCGATCATCTGGGCACCGAAGCCCATCACGAGCAGGACAGGGGGGTCACCGGGATCGCCGAATCCTTCGTAGGCGAGGGACACCCCGGGCGACACTTCAGCGATCGGCATACGCGGATCTTGCCAGCCTCCACCGGCAGAGCGCACTCGGATTGTCCGTGGGGCGGGTGGTGTCGGGCCCGGGTTCCTGTTTCGCGGGCGTCCGGGGGCCCGGCGGAGCGTGGTGGTGGAAGTGACGTCACTTCCGGGTGCGTTCGTCAGGTGGGCGGGAGGAGCGTCGGCTCTCCCAACTCCGCCCGGTAGTGCGCGTACGCGGTGCGCAGGCGGTCGCCCGGCCAGTCGGGTGGGAGGAGGTCCGGGGGCAGGACCGGGTCCGTCAGCAGATGGCGGACCGCGGCCGCGAAGACCGTGAAGCGGGCCGGCGGGAGAGGGGACTCGGCCGTCCGGACCAGAAGGGCTCGGGCCTTGGCGGACCAGGTCGTCAACGGCCAGAGCGCGGACGCCAGTTCGGCCGCCGGGCGGGACGGGCGGGACGTGTACGACTCGGCGATCTCCAGGAGGTCGGCCGGCAGGGCCCGCGCCAGGTTCGCCGGGCGCAGCCAGACCCCCTCGCGGAGCTCGGCGAGCCGGAGAGCGGTCAACCGGGTGCGCAGGTCGGCCCGTTCGGCGGGCCCGCGGCCGGTGGCCGTGATGACCAGCATCTCCCAGTCGCCGTCCCACGCGCGCGTGCGTGGCCGTACCGCCTCGTCCTGGCGGCGCTGCCGGGCCAGCAGCCGGTCACTGAGGCCGTAGACGGCGTCGTCGGTCCGGCGGAGGTCACCTGAGGCCGTCATGCGACTGAGGGCGGCCCTGAGCGTCGAGCCGCCGATCCCGAAGGGCTCGACGAGCCGCACCAGGTCCTTCACCGGCAGCTGCGGGGGGTGCATGCCCAGCAGCAGGCTCAGCACGACCGACCGGGCGGACAGGGGCCGCAGGTCGGCCTCGACGGGCTCGGCGGACACGTTCATGTGCATGGTCACGTACTGTACGGGCGACCCCATGTTGCATCATTGCTACGACCGCAGATGAAGTGCAACATGAAGCCATGGACTCCACCGCCGCGCTTCCGCAGCCACAGCCCACCGCCGCCACCGCCGCCACCCACGACGTCACCAACCAGGCGCCGCCGCTCGCGCCCTACGACGCCTCCGACGACCCGGTCCTCCTCGAAGGGCTCCGCCGGGAGGGTGCCGGGTGGGCCGAGGAGGGGATCCGGCGGCTCGGGGCACGGGCCGGGAGCGCGGAGGCCCAGGAGTGGGGTGAGCTGGCCAACCGGTACGAGCCGGAGCTGCGCACCCACGACCGGTACGGCCACCGCGTCGACGAGGTCGACTTCCACCCCGCCTGGCACCACCTGATGCGGGTGGCGGTGGCCGAGGGGCTGGCGGGGGCGGCCTGGGCGGACGACCGTCCCGGCGCCCACGTCGCGCGGACCGCGGGCGGGCTGGTGTGGGGACACACCGAATCCGGCCATGGTTGTCCGACGTCGATGACCTATGCCGCCGTTCCCGCACTGCGCGCGCAGCCGGAGCTGGCCAAGGTCTACGAACCGCTGCTGACCAGCAGGGTCTACGAGCCCGGCCTGCGGGTGCCGACGGACAAGCCCGGGTTGCTCGCGGGCATGGGCATGACCGAGAAGCAGGGCGGTTCGGACGTACGGACGAACACCACGACGGCCGCCCCCACGTCCGAGCCCGGCGTCTACACGCTGCGCGGCCACAAGTGGTTCACCTCGGCCCCGATGTGCGACGTCTTCCTGGTGCTGGCGCAGGCCCCGGGCGGACTGTCGTGCTTCCTGGTGCCGCGGGTGCTGCCGGACGGGAGCCGCAACACGTTCCGCATCCAGCGGCTGAAGGACAAGCTGGGCAACCGGTCCAACGCGTCCTCGGAGCCCGAGTTCGACGGGACCGTGGCCTGGTCGGTCGGTCCGGAGGGACGGGGGGTGAAGACCATCATCGAGATGGTCAACTGCACCCGGCTGGACTGCGTGATGAACTCGGCGACCCTGATGCGCAAGACGCTGGTGGAGGCCGGTCACCATGTCCGGCACCGCGGCGCGTTCGGGGCACGGCTCGTCGACCAGCCGCTGATGCGCAACGTACTGGCCGACCTGGCGCTGGAGTCGGAGGCGGCGACCACCCTGACGCTGCGTCTCGCGGGGGCCGCGGACCGCGCGGTGCGCGGGGACGAGGAGGAGCGGGCGTTCCGCCGGATCGCGACCGCCGTCGGCAAGTACTGGGTCACCAAGCGCGGCCCTGCCTTCACGGCGGAGGCCCTGGAGTGCCTGGGCGGCAACGGGTACGTCGAGGACTCCGGCATGCCCCGGCACTACCGGGAGGCTCCGCTGCTGTCGATCTGGGAGGGTTCCGGGAACGTCAACGCGCTCGACGTGCTGCGGGCTCTCTCCCGCGAACCCGGCGCCGCCGACGCCTTCTTCGGCGAACTCGCCCACGCGCGCGGGGCGGACGCCCGACTGGACGCCGCGGTCGCCCGGCTGAGGACCGGATCGGCGGAAACCGACCAGGCTGGCGCCCGCCGCCTGGTCGAGCGGATGGCGCTGGCCCTGCAGGCCTCGCTGCTGGTCCGGTACGCCCCCGCGGCCGTCGCCGACGCCTTCTGCGCGACCCGGCTCGGCGGCGACTGGGGGTACGCGTTCGGCACCCTGCCGGCCGGGGCCGGACTCGACCCGATCCTGGAGCGGGCGCTGCCCGGCGCGAACTGACCCCTCCGGGCGTGCCGGTGGCCGGTGACCGCCGACGGATCGCACACAGTCGTCGTCCGATTCCGCATTGTTGTCAGTGCCGTGGTGCAGACTCCGGAACAGGTGGTACTCGCCTGGGGAGGACAACGTGTTCACGGGGATAGACGAGGTCGACTGGACCTCGCTGCGGCACGCCTACGGCAGCGCGGCGGACGTGCCCGGCCTGCTGCGCCGACTGGCCTCGCCGGACGCGGCCGATCGGGAGGCCGCGCTCGACGGGTTGTACGGCTCGGTGCACCACCGGGGGAACGTGTACGACTCGACGCTGGCCTGTGTCCCGTTCCTGTGCGCGCTCGCGGCCCGCCCGGAGGTGCGGGACCGGGGCGCCATAGTGGAACTGCTGGTCAGCATCGGCTCGGAGAGCGCCGGCAGCCGGGCCCGGGCCGCCGTACGCGCGCGTGCCGAGGTGTTCGTGCCGCTCGCCGACGATCCGTGCCCCGGGGTGCGGCGGGCGGCGGCCGACGCGCTGGTCCGGTTCCTGGACGAACCGGCTCGGGTCCTGGAGGTGCTCGGCCGGCGGGTCAGGTCCGAGAGCGACGAACAGGTGCTGCGGGCGCTGGCCGAGGCCCTCGGCCTGTTCGTGGTGCGCCATCCGGCGCAGGCGGCCGGGGCACTGGACCTGCTGGCCGCGCAGAGCGAGCCGCCCTACGCCCCGGGGACACGGCTCGCCGCACTGGGGCAGCTGGCGCTCCGCGCGCCGCAGCGGCTGCCCGCCGATCCGGTCCCGACCGCGGTCCGGCTGCTACGGGAGCGGACCGAGCGTAGGTCGTCCGGTACGGACCGGGCGGAGACGGACACGCTCGTCGGCCGGATACGGCGGCTGCGGCCGTCGGACGAGGAGGGTGCGTCCCTGCTGCGCACCCTGCACCGGGCCCTGGACGACCGGGTGACCGGCCGGATCGACCTGCTCGTAGGCCAGTTGAGCAGCCCGGGGGCGATGGACCGGTGCAACGCGGTGCGGATGTCGGCCGAGCTGTTCCGTGCGTGGCGGGCGGACTTCACGGCCCCCGTCTCCCTGATCGGCGCTCAGCTGCGTTGCGTGGAGGACCAGTTGCGGGACGCGGCCGTCTCGGTGCTCGCCGAACTCTTCGGGCTGGCCACGCCCGCGGCCGACGAGCTGCACTCGCTGGTGACGGTGCGTCCCGACCTGTGGGTGCGGACCTGGGAGCGGGGCAGACCCTCGCTGGGCGGCCCCCTCAAGGCCCTGGCCAGGAGCGGCGATCCGCGCGCGGTGCCGGCCCTGGCCCAGTTACTGGCGGGGCCGGTGGTGCCCGCCGGTCTGGGTTTCGAGGTGGTTCACCTGGGCCGGGCGGCCGCTCCGCTCGCCCCGGCGCTGCGGCACCGGCTCGGCCGTGTCCCGCTGGACGCACCGGACGCCGCCGAGCGGGCCGCCCCGATGCTGGCGGCGGTCACCGCGCTGGCGGACACCGCGGCGGTGCCCGAGGTGCTGCGGCTGCTGCGCGGCGCACCTGACGGGCTGGGGGCGCGGGAGGCCCTGGTCGGGCAGGCGGTGGGGGCACTGGACGCGCTGGGGAGCGCCGCGCGGGCGGCGGTGCCGGTGCTGCGCGGGCTGCTCAGCACCCGGCACGCGGCGGGGGCGGCGGGGGCCTTGTGGGCGGCGGAGGGCGACGCCGATGCCGTGCTCCCGGTTCTGATGCGGGAATTGGCGCTCGGCCGCGGTCGCGGGGTCAGGACCGCTGCCGAGCAGTTGGGCCGGCTGGGCCCCGTCGCCCGGGACGCGCTGCCCGCGCTGCGTGCGCTGGCCGCGTCCGGCCGGGTGCGGGAGCGGACGGGGGCGGCATGGGCCCTGTGGCGGATCGGCGGCGACCCGGAACCGGTGCTGCCGGTGTTCCGGGCCGCCTGGTCGGAGAACCCGTACACACGCCGCACGATCGCCGGGTGCCTGGCGGCGATGGGTCCGGCCGGTGCCCCGCTGCACGACCTGGTGACGGCCGAACTCGCCACCGCTCGGCGGCACACGGCACGGCCGGGCGGCTACGGAAGTCACGACATCGCCCAGGACGAGCGCCTTCTCGTCCATTGCCGGACGGCGCTGAGGAGCTTCTGACCGGGGGCACGGTGGCGCGTGGGTCTCAGCCGGTCGTCCGGCCCCACTGTGGCCCGAGCCGCGACCACTCGGCGTCCCAGCGGTCCATTCGGCGCCGCTCCAGCCGGCTTCGCGCCACCAGTCCGGCGACGAACGGCACGGCCGCCGCGCTCAGCCCGACCAGGCCGCCGATCAGCGCGGAGCGCAGGTGTGCCTCGGCGGCGGTGGCGGGCCGGGTGACGAGGTGGCCCTGCGGATCCGTCCAGACGGTCACCGGGGTGCCCGCCCTGCTGCCCGCCGGGACACGGGCCTGGCCGGTGTGCACCGAGCCGTCGTCGACGCTCCAGCCCACTCTCGCCCAGACCCGTTCACCGCCCAAGGCCCCGGACCCGGAACCGGACTTGGACCCGGACCCGGACTCGGAGGCGGATCTGCCGGGTGCCTTCTCCACGACGTGGGCCACGACCGGGTGCCATTCGACGCGCTCGCGGGCCAGTCCGCCCTCCACCGACCGGGCCGCCGCCAGCCCGGCGAGCACCCCGGCCAGGAGGGTGAACAGCCAGGCGCCGAGCAGCACCCAGGCCTCCAGCGTGTCGGCGCGACGCTTCAGCGGATTGCGCCGCCAGCGCCACAGCCAGACCTTCGGACCACGGAACGCCTTCAAGGGCATCCTCCTCACGCGCGCACGGACAGCCCGGACCGCCCTCCCATACGGCAGAGGCCGCCTTGTTGCTCACGGCTGCTCACGGCGAACCTCCGAGTCGACGGTCGCACGACCGGCCCCGCTCGCGCAGGCGTCTTCCGGAACGCGTTCCGCCGACCTGTTCGACCGATCGACACGACGGCTCCGACCTGCGACGACACGATCCCGCGGGGGACTGTCAGTGGGCGGGTGCAGACTGGCCGACATGTGAGGACTGGCTGTGACGAAGACGTCATGGAGGTGATCGGCATGACCGAGGTACTGCTCGCCGTGGGCACCCGCAAGGGTCTGTTCCTGGGGCGGCGGCGAGGTGGCACCTGGGACTTCGACGAGAGTCCCTACTTCAACGCGCAGGCGATCTACTCGGTCGCCATCGACAACCGGGGCGGCAGGACCCGGTTGCTGGCGGGGGGCGACAGCGCGCACTGGGGGCCCTCGGTCTTCCACTCCGACGACCTGGGCCGCACCTGGACCGAACCGGCCCGGCCCGCCGTGCGGTTCCCCAAGGACACCGGCGCCTCCCTGGAGCGGGTGTGGCAGCTGCACCCGGCCGCCGCCGAGCCGGACGTGGTGTACGCGGGCACGGAACCGGCCGCGCTGTACCGCTCCGAGGACCGCGGGGAGAGCTTCGACCTGGTCCGGCCGCTGTGGGAGCACCCGACGCGTGACAAGTGGGTGCCGGGCGGCGGCGGTGAGGGCCTGCACACCGTGCTCACCGACCGCCGGGACCCGCGGGCGGTGACGGTCGCCGTCTCGACGGCGGGCGTGTTCCGCACCACCGACGGCGGTGCGAGCTGGGCACCGTCCAACTCCGGTGTCTCCGCGGTGTTCCTGCCCGATCCCCACCCGGAGTTCGGACAGTGCGTGCACAAGATCGCCCAGGACGCGGGCAGCCCGGACCGGCTGTACCTGCAGAACCACTGGGGGGTGTACCGGAGCGACGACGCCGGAGCGCACTGGACCGACATCGGTGCGGGCCTGCCCTCCACCTTCGGGTTCGCGGCCGCCGCCCACCCGCACCGCGCGCGGACGGCGTACGTCTTCCCGATCAACGCGGACGCCGACCGGGTGCCCGCCCGCCGCCGCTGCCGGGTCTTCCGCACGACCGACGCCGGCAGCACCTGGGAGCCGCTGTCGGCGGGGCTGCCCACCGACGACCACTACGGCACGGTACTGCGCGACGCTCTCTGCACGGACGACGCGGACCCGGCCGGGGTGTACTTCGGCAATCGCAACGGCGAGGTGTTCGCGTCGGCCGACGACGGCGACAGCTGGCGGCAGTTGGCCGCCCATCTCCCGGACGTGCTGTGCGTACGGGCCGCGGTGGTCGGCTGAGGCCGGCGGGCGACGGAAAAGCGGGGTTCCGGCGCGGGCCGCGGGCTCCCGTCCTCGGCGGTGGTCTCGCCGTGACGTCGCCCGTGCGGCCGCGCACCCGGCGTGCGGATCTGTAGCACCCGGCGTGCGGATCTGTAGCATCCGGCGCATGGACGTGGCGACAGGAGCACTGCCCAGAGGGCTCGGGCTGGTGGAACGGGTGGTCCGGGGGGAGCTCGACAGCCGGGGCGGCCCCGGGGTGGTCCGGCTGGCGGAGGAGAGCGGGCTGGACAAGGGGCAGGCGTCGCGACTGCTGCGGGATCTGGTCGGCACCGGGACGCTCGCCCGGGACGGCCACGAGTTCCGTGCCGGGGCCGACCTGCTGGCCGTCGCGGCCGAGGCCGGCCCCTGGGGGGTGGAGAGCCGGGCGCTGCTGCGGGAGCTGGTGGTCCGGTTCGGGGCGTGTGCGTACGTGGACGTGCTCTGTGGGGCGATGGTGCTCTCGGTGCGGGCCGAGCTGGCGGCCTGGGCCGAGTTCTCCTGGGCGCGCGCGGGACGCCTGACACCGGTGTGGTGCACCGGGGCGGGCCGGGCGCTGCTCTTCGACCACGCGCGCGAGGAGGCCGCCCGGCTCCTCGGCGGCGAGGACTTCATCGGGGCGGGCGGCCCCTACGCGCCGCGGACCGTGGACGACCTGCTGGCGCGGGTCGCCGCGGACGCCGGGCGCGGGGTCGCGGTCTGCGAGAGCGAGTACGACGAGGACGTGCTGGAGGTGGCCGCCCCGGTACGGGACGTACGCGGGGACGTGGTGGCGGCGGTCAGCGCGGTCGTGCCGCACGCGGCGGCCAGGGACGACCGGGGCGAGATCGTCGCAGCCATCGGTGAGGCGGCGACGCGACTGGCCGCCCTGCTCCGCTGAGCCGGGTCCGGTCTCCGCTGAGCCGGGCCCGGACGATCAGGCCTCGTCCGTCGAGCGCAGGGCGGCGGTCAGCCAGGCGCTCCAGCGGACCACCGACTCCGCGCAGGCCGCGGTCGCCGGCTCGAGACGACGGCGCGGGCCGACGACCTGCACGGCGGCGACGATCTCCCCGCGGAAGTCCCTGACCGGAGCGGCGAGCGAGTACAGGCCGGGCTCGGCCTCCTGGTCGACGACCGAGTAGCCCCGCTCGCGGGCCGCGGCCAGCCGGGCCAGGAAGTCGTCCAGGTCGGCCGGGGTGTTGGGGCCGTGCCGGACGAAGGCGGTGCGGGCGAGGACGGCGGCGACCTCCGCGGGGCCCGCGTCGAACAGCAGCGCCTGTCCGGCGTCGCTGCAGTAGGCGGGATAGGCGCGGCCCACCCACGAGACGAACGAGGACAGTGCCGGCGGCATCGATTCGAGGATCGTCACCGAACTGGCGCCCCGCAGGACCCCCAGGTACGCGCACTCCCCCGTGTCGGCGGCGATGCCCTCCAGTGCGGTGCGGCCGTCCCGGCGCAGGCGTGCCTCGGTGATCTGCTGGGCGCGCGCGTACAGCTCCCAGGCGACGGAGTAGCGCAGCGAAGCGGGATCACGGCGCAGGAACCGGGCCGCCTCCAGGCTCCGCAGGATCCGGGAGACCTGGCTGCGTTCGCGGCCCAGCAGCGCCGCGACCTCGGCGGCGGTGTGACCGCGCGGGTCCTGCGACGGGTGCTGGGCGAAGAGGCGTAGTACGGCCAGGCCGCGTCTCAGGCTGCTGTCGGTGGTCATCGCGGGCCGAGCATAGCGCCGGGTCGTGGCGGTGCCGCGGGCGATCATTGCGCGGACATTGCAGGTTCATTGCAAGGTACGTGCAGGATGAGCAACTGGACTTGTCTATTTCGCATCCACGGATAGTCTCCAGCCATCCCTCGCATTTCAGGCTCATCAGGAGTTCGCCTTGTCCGCTCTGCGCCCGCTAGTACTCCTCGGCTCCGCGACGCTGCTCCTGGCGGGCTGTGCCGACCCCTCGGACCCGGCCGGCGCCTCCTCCGGCACGGCGTCCGGCACCTCCTCCGCCTCCGCGTCCGCCGCGCCGATCGCGAGGAACGCCGCGCTCGCCGCCAAGGTCCCGGCCGCGCTGCGGACGAGCGGGATCACGGTCGCCAGTGACGTCAGCTACCCGCCGATGGACTTCTTCGCCTCCGACAACAAGACGGTCGTCGGCGCCGAGGCGGACCTCGACAAGGCCCTCGGCACCGTCCTCGGCGTCAAGGTCACCATCGTGAACGTGCCCTTCGACTCGATCCTGCCGGGGCTCCAGTCGGGCAAGTACCAGCTCGGCGTCTCCTCCTTCACGGACACCGCCGAGCGGGAGAAGGTCGTCGACTTCGTCACCTACTTCGACGCGGGCACGTCCCTGCTGGTCCCCGCCGGGAACCCCAAGGCGCTCAAGCCCGGGGGCGACGCGCTGTGCGGCCGTGCCGTCGCCGTGGCGAAGGGGTCGACGCAGGCGCTCGTGGACCTGCCGGCCCGCGCCAGGACCTGCAAGACCCCGATCAAGGTCAGCACCTTCCCGGACGGCACCGGGGTGAACCTCGCGGTGACCAGCGGCCGCGCCGACGCCGCCCTGGCCGACTCCCCGGTCGCCGCGTACGCGGCCAAGCAGTCCGGAGGCAAGCTGGAGGTCACCGGGGACTCGTACGGCAACGCGCCCTTCGGCATCGCCGTGCCGAAGAACAGTCAGCTGACCGGGCTGCTCAAGTCGGCTCTGGAGGACCTCAAGGCGAGCGGCGGTTACCAGCAGATCCTCGCCAAGTGGGGCCTCGCGTCCGGCGCGCTGGACTCGTTCAAGGTCAACGCGGCCTCATGACCGAGGAGTTGCCGCTCTACCGCCGCCGCAGGCCGGGCCAGTGGGCGTTGACCCTCGTGGTGGTGCTCCTGGCCGCGAGCCTGGTCCAGTCGCTGATCACCAACCCCCGCTTCGGCTGGCACACGGTCGGCGCCTGGCTGTTCAGCCGGACCGTGACGACGGGCCTGCTGACCACCCTGGAGCTCACGGCCGCGGCCATGGCGATCGGGCTCGTGCTCGGCATCGCGCTGGCGCTCATGCGACTGTCGGACAACCCCGTCGCGCGGGCCGTGAGCTGGGCGTACATCTGGCTCTTCCGGGGCACCCCGCTCCTGGTCCAGCTGCTGTTCTGGGGCTTCATATCCGCGCTGTACCCGACGCTGTCCCTGCACCTGCCCCTCCTGCCGGCGATCGGCGGCGTCCCCGCGAACTCCGTCGTCACGACCTTCGCCGCGGCCCTGCTGGGTCTCGGCCTGAACGAGGCCGCCTATCTCGCCGAGATCATCCGCGCCGGGATCGTCTCGGTCGACCCCGGGCAGCTGGAGGCGGCGGACGCGCTGGGCCTGTCCCGGGCCAGGACGCTGCGCCGGATCGTCCTGCCCCAGGCGATGCGGGTGATCATCCCGCCGGTCGGCAACGAGACCATCTCCATGCTCAAGACGACCTCCCTGGTGAGCGTGCTGGCCTACGCGGAACTGCTCTACTCCGTGCAGATCGTGTACGCCCGCACCTACCAGACGATCCCGCTGCTGATCGTCGCCAGCGTCTGGTACCTGGCCGTCACGACCCTGCTCAACATCGGCCAGCACTACCTGGAACGGCACTTCGCGAAGGGCGGCAGCCGATGATGATCGAGGCCACCGGTGTCCGCAAGTCCTTCGCGGGGCGGGAGGTGCTGCGCGGAATCGACCTCTCCGTACCGCGCGGGACGGTCACCTGCGTGATCGGGCCCTCCGGTTCGGGGAAGTCCACGTTCCTGCGGTGCGTGAACCGTCTGGAACGGCCCGACGGCGGCCGGATCCTGGTCGACGGCGAACCGATCGGGTACGAGCCGTACCGGGACGGGCTGCGCGAGCTGCGCCGCCGCGACCTGGCCCGGCAGCGCCGCGACATCGGCATGGTCTTCCAGCGCTTCCACCTCTTCCCGCACCTGACGGCCCTCGCCAACGTCGTCGAGGGACCGGTGGGCGCGGGCCGCCCTCGCGCCGAGGCGACCGGCGAGGCGCTGGCGCTCCTGGACCGGGTCGGTCTCGCCGACCGGCGCGACGCCTACCCGGCCCAGCTCTCCGGCGGCCAGCAGCAACGGGTCGCCATCGCCCGCGCCCTGGCCATGCGGCCGAAGCTCATGCTGTTCGACGAGCCGACCTCCGCCCTCGACCCGGAACTGGTCGGCGAGGTGCTGGACGTCATGCGCGGCCTCGCCGCCGACGGCATGACGATGCTCGTCGTCACCCACGAACTGGGCTTCGCCCGCGAGGTCGCCGACGAGGTCGTCTTCTTCGACGACGGCCGGATCCTGGAGTCCGGAGCGCCCACCCGCGTCCTGACCGCCCCCGAACACCCCCGAACCCGCGACTTCGTGACGAGAGTGCTGTGACGACCTTCCGCGACGCCCTGGCCGCCGGACCCCTCGTCCTGGACGGCGGCATGTCCAACGAACTGGAGGCCCAGGGCCACGACCTGAGCGGCACCCTCTGGTCCGCCCGCCTGCTCCGCGACGACCCCGACGCGATCGCGGCCGTCCACCGCGCCTACTTCGCGGCGGGCGCACAGGTCGCCATCACGGCCGGCTACCAGGCCACCTACGACGGATTCGCCCGGCTCGGCATCTCCCGCGCCGAGACCACGGCGCTGCTGAAACGCAGCGTGTCCCTGGCCCGCGAGGCCGCCGAGGCCGCCGAGGCCGCCGAGGCCGCCGAGGCCGCCGAGGCCGCCGAGAGCACCCTGGGCGAGTCCCCGCGGAGGCGCTGGGTCGCGGCGTCCGTGGGGCCGTACGGCGCGATGCTGGCCGACGGCTCGGAATACCGGGGCGACTACGGCCTCAGCGTGGCCGAGCTGACCCGATTCCACCGCCCCAGGCTGGAGGCGCTGGCCGAGGCCGCCCCCGACGTCTTCGCCGTCGAGACCGTCCCGGACCTGCGGGAGGCCGAGGCCGTGCTGATCGCCCTGGACGGCCTGGGCATCCCGGCGTGGCTGTCGTACAGCATCCGCGGGACGACCACCAGCGCGGGTCAGCCGCTGGCCGAGGCCTTCGCCCTGGCCCGGAGCAGCGACGCCGTCGTCGCCACGGGGGTGAACTGCGCCCCTGCCGCCGACGCGACCGCCGCACTGGCCCTGGTCGGCGGAGTGCCCGGCGTCGTCTACCCGAACGGTGGCGGCGTCTGGGACGCCGCCACCCGGAGCTGGCTGGGCGCCCAGGACGAGATCGCGGACCTGGCACCGGCCTGGCTGCGCGCCGGAGCGTTGCTCGTCGGCGGCTGCTGTCGGGTCGGCCCCGCCGAGATCGCGGAACTGGCCGCCCGCCTCCGCCCTTCGACAGCGGACCGCTGAGCGACCCCCGAGGTCCCACCACCGACCCCCGACCACACAGGCGTACTCCGTACCCGCACCACCCGCAAGGAACGCCCACCATGTCCCAGCCCGACACCCTCCCGGTCGTCGACCTCTCCGCCCCCGACCGTGACGCGCTCCACCGGGCCGCTCGCGACGTCGGCTTCTTCCAACTGGTCGGACACGGCGTCACCGCCGCCGAGCAGGCCCGGCTGCTCGGTACCGCCCGCGCCTTCTTCGCCCTGTCCGAGGCCGACCGGCACGCGGTCGACAACCTCAACTCGCCCCACTTCCGCGGCTACACGAGGATCGGCAACGAGCACACGCAGGGACGCCGCGACTGGCGCGACCAACTGGACATCAGCAACGAACTGCCCGCCCGCGTGCCGGCCCCGGGCGAGCCGCCCTACTGGTGGCTGGAGGGCCCGAACCAGTGGCCCGCGGCTCTGCCGGTGCTACGGGAGGTCTCCCTGGCGTGGATGGCCCGGCTCAGCGCGGTCGCCCACCGGCTGCTGCACGAGCTGCTCGCCGCCGTCGGCGGTCCCGAGGACTTCTACGACGACGCCTTCTCCGGCCACCCGCGCAACCACCTCAAGCTGGTCCGCTACCCGGGGCGGGCCCCCGAGGGGGACGACCAGGGTGTCGGCGTCCACAAGGACTACGGCTTCCTGACCCTGCTCCTGACCGACGAGGTGCCCGGACTCCAGGTGGAGACGCCGGACGGACAGGGCTTCATCGACGTGCCGTACCTACCGGGGGCGTTCGTGGTGAACCTGGGCGAGTTGCTGGAGGTCGCGACGAACGGCTACCTGAAGGCGACGAACCACCGTGTCGTCTCGCCTCCGGGGGCACGCGAGCGTTTCTCCGCGCCGTTCTTCTACAACCCCCGCCTGGACGCCCGGATCGCGCCGCTCCCCTTCCCCGGCGCGGCGGACGCGCGGGGCGTGACGGAGGACCCGGACAACCCGCTGTTCGCGGAGTTCGGCTGGAACGAACTCAAGGGCTGGGTACGCGCCCACCCCGCCGTGGTGCGCAAGCACCATCCGGAGCTGACGGTCGTGTGACGGCCCACGGCGCACAGCCCACAGCCCACAGCCCACGGCTCATGGCAGGCGCCACTCCACCGGCTGTGCCCCCTGCCGCGCCAGCAGCTCGTTGGCCCGGCTGAACGGACGCGAGCCGAAGAAGCCCCGGTCCGCCGACATTGGGGAGGGGTGGGCCGACTCGATCGCCGGGAGGTCCCCGAGCAGCGGCCGCAGATTGCGCGCGTCACGCCCCCACAGGATGGACACCAGGGGCTTGCCGCGCCCCGCCAGCGCCCGGATCGCCTGCTCGGTGACCTCTTCCCAGCCCTTGCCCCGGTGCGCACCAGGACTGCGGGGGGCCGTCGTCAGCGCCCTGTTGAGCAACAGCACCCCCTGCCGGGTCCACGGCGTCAGATCACCGTTGGACGGCCTGGGCAGACCCAGGTCCGTGTTCATCTCCCGGAAGATGTTCTCCAGGCTCCCCGGCAGCGAACGGACTTCCGGCGCCACCGCGAAACTCAGTCCGACGGCCATCCCCGGGGTGGGATAGGGATCCTGGCCGACGATCAGGACGCGCACGTCGTCGAAGGGCTGCTGGAACGCCCGCAGGACGTTCGCCCCGGACGGGAGATACGTCCGGCCGGCCGCTATCTCCGCCCGCAGGAAGTCCCCCATCGCGGCGATCCGTCCGGCCACCGGGTCCAGGGCCTTCGCCCAGCCGGCCTCTACAAGTTCGTGCAACGGTCGTGGTGCCACAGCGCGTCACCCTACTGGCACACACCGGCGGCACGCACATACGGAGAGCCTCCGCCCCCGGACGCCGCCCGCGGGGTTACCCTTCCTCCCCGTCGAGCTCGTCGCCCCGGTCCCGCAACTCGCGCCGCCGGTAACGGAGACGGAGGGGAGAGCCCCGTGCCGCCAGTGATCCTCCGGGAGCCGGACACCGGCCGACGGGTGGCCCGGTGCATGCCGTGACCGGCGCCCGGCCCGAGAGAGGGCTCTCCGGGTTCCTCGCGGTCGATTCCGGTGGCTCCGGGCTGCGGGCCGTCGTCGGTGTACCGGGGCGGCAGCCGTCGGCACCACGGGAGTCGCGGGCTCCGGTGCGGACGGGGGCCCGGGGCATCGACCCGGAGCATCTCCTGGAGCAACTCCTGCCCATGGCACGGGCGGCGGCCGACGAGTACGGCCTGGACCGGGTGACCGCGGTCGTCGTGGGCGCCGCCGGGCTGGCCACCCTCGGGGACGCCCTGCGGGCCGAACTGCCCGGCGCACTGGCCCGGGAGCTCGGCGCGCGGACGGTCGCGCTGGCCGCCGACGCGGTGACGGCCTACGTCGGCGCCCTCGGTCCGCGCCCGGGCGCGGTGGTCGCCGCGGGCACCGGTCTGATCGCGATCGGTACCGATCTGGACGGCTGGCGGCGGGCGGACGGCTGGGGTCACCTGCTCGGCGACTGCGGCGGCGGGGCCTGGATCGGCCGGGCCGGGCTGGAAGCGGCGCTGCGCGCCTTCGACGGGCGCCGGGGCGGCTCGGCCGCGCTGCGGGCCCGCGCCGAGGAGCGGTTCGGGCCGCTGCCCGGCCTGCCCGGTCTGCTCTACCCGCGCGCCGACCGGCCCGCCGTGCTGGCCTCCTTCGCGCCGCAGGTCGCGCACTGCGCGGCGGACGACCCGGTCGCGGCCGGGATCCTGCGGGCGGCGGCCCGGCACCTGGCCGAGTCGGCCGCCGCCGTGTGCCCCATGGCCGGTGCACCCCTGATCGCCGTCACCGGTGGCCTGTTGCGGCTCGGGGACCCCCTGCTCGCACCGCTCGCCGCGGAGTTGGCCGAACTGGTGCCGCACGCCCGGCGGGTTGCCGCGGAGGGCGATCCGCTGCACGGAGCGGTACGCGTCGCGAGTGACCTGGTCACCGGACGGCTCACCCTGCCGGGTGATGATCGGCTGTTCTCCGTGGTCCACACAAAAGCGGATTGATCAGACCGCAATCTGAAGTGTCCGGCAGATGGTGGGATCACGGCCGAACCATGCGTAACTCATCAGACAAAACCGGACGGATACCGCTCACCTGCACCCTCCCCGAACAGGGGAGCCCAGATTGCCAGTAACATGCGGCGCCATGAGCTCCCCCACTGGGCCCGCCGGCCTGCCAGTACGAATGCCGCGCCCCCGCCAGCCCGGACGGCACCGCCGTCCCGAGCCGCTGGTCGCTCCTCAGGACGCGCCCGCGCTCGTCCTCGCGGTGCCCGGTACGCCCAGCGCGGCCACGCGCGGACTCGCCGAGGAGGTCGTGAGCATCGCCCGTTCCGAGCTGCCCGGCCTGGACGCCCGGATCGGGTACCTGGACGGGGAGGACGCGGAGTTCCCCACCCTCCAGTCGGTGCTCGCCCGTGCCGCCGAGGAGCGCACCGCGCGCTACGAGCAGGCCGTCGCGGCCGGCGTCGAGGGCATAAAGGCGCCGGACGGCCCGGTCGCCGTCGTCGTGCCCCTGCTGGCCGGTCCGGACGGTTCGCTGCTGCGCCAGGTCCGCCAGGCCGTGATGGAGAGCCGGGTCGCCGCGGACCTGACCGATGTGCTCGGTCCGCACCCGCTGCTCGCCGAGGCCCTGCACGTGCGTCTGTCGGAGGCCGGTCTGGCCCGCGCCGACCGGGCCCGGCTGTTCACCGTGGCGACGGCCGCGGACGGCATCATCCTGGCGTCGGTGGGCGGCGACGAGGCGGTGCAGGCAGCCGGGATCACCGGCATGCTGCTCGCCGCGCGCCTCGCCGTGCCGGTGATGGCCGCCGCGCTGGACCAGGAGGGCTCGATCGCCTCGGTCGCCGAGCAGCTGCGGGGTTCCGGTTCGCAGCAGCTGGCGCTCGCGCCGTACCTGATCGGCCCCGAGATCGACGCGGCGCTGCTGGCCGCCGCCGCGGAGGAGGCCGGTTGCGCCACCGCCGAGCCGCTGGGGGCGTATCCGGCGATCGGCAAGCTGGCGCTGGCCAAGTACACGACGGCGCTGGGGATCGCTCCGCAGCAGCCGCAGGGGGCGCCGGTCCGCTGACGCGGCCGCGCTTCGGACGGGGTCCCTTCCCGGGGGCCTTTCCCGGGGCCCCGTCGGTTCCCGGGGGCCCCGTCGGTTCCCGGGGGCCCCGTCGGTTGTTCCGCGGGGTGGCACGGTCCGGTCCCGGCCGCGGGCCGGTGGGGGTCGTTCGCGCAGTTCCCCACGGTCCGAGGGGCGCTCCCGGGCGACCTCAGTCGAAGACGACGCAGGACGGTGCCGGGATCTCCACCTGGCCGTCGTAGCGGGGTACGCCCGTCTCCTCGTCGACGGTGAACCAGGTGATGTTCCCCGAGCGTTCGTTCGCCGCGTACAGGTGGCCGTCGGACTCGGCGAGCGCCCGGGGCCAGTGGCCCCCGCAGGGGACCGCCGCCGTCAGGTGCAGGCGGTCCCCCTCGACCGCGAACGTCGTCAGGACGTCCTCGCCGCGGGTCGCCGTCCACAGGAAGCGGCCGTCGGACGAGACCGCGATGCCGGACGGGTAGGCGTCCCCGGCGGGGGCGCCGGGCAGTACCGGCGTCTCGCTGAGCGGCCGCAGTGACCCGGTGGCGGCGTCCCACCGGCAGACCGTGACGGTCGGGGTGAGTTCGTTGACGACGTAGGCGTACCGGCCGTCGGGGTGGAAGGCCAGGTGGCGGGGGCCCGAGCCGGGGCGCAGCGCGAACTCGCGGTGCAGCACGGGGACGCCGTCCACCACGGTGCAGACGCGCACCGAGTCGGTGCCCAGGTCGACGCTGACCACCCAGCGACCGCTGGGGTCGGGCTGCACCTGGTGGGCGTGCGGGGCGCGCTGGCGCCGCTCGTGCGGGCCGGAGCCGGTGTGCTGGAGCACCCCGGAGGCGGCGCCGGCCGGCGTGCCGTCGGGGCGGACCGGGACGGCGCTGACGCTGCCCGAGCCGTAGTTGGCGGTCAGCACGTGGCCGTCGAAGACGCTGAGGTGGGTGGGGCCGCTGGCGTCGACCGGCACCGGCGGCCCGGCGAGGCGCGGCTTGTCGTCGTGGACGTGGTACGCGGCCACCGCGCCGTCCGCGGTCTCGCTGACCGCGTACAGGGTGCGCCCGCCCGGGGCGAGCGCGAGATACGACGGGTCGGGCACCCCGTCGACGCTCTCCAGGAGGGCCAGGGCGCCGCTGTGCGGGTGGACGGCGGCCGTGACGACCCCGGGCCCGCCCGCCGCCGTGAACGACCCGATGAACGCCCTGCGCCGCCTGCCGCCGTCTGCCACCGCTGTCCCCTCTCGCTACGGTCTCGATACGGGCCGGTACGAGTCGGTACGGGCCGGTCCGGGGCCGACGGTAGCAGTTCGCGGTCTAGACCAAGGGGCGGGGCACGTCTCAGGCGCCGACCAGGGGGGAGCCCGGGGGCGTCCGCAGGGGCTCGGCGAGGTCGACCAGCGCCCGCTCCAGACCGTGCAGATGGGCGAGGGCGGGTTCCGTGGGCGGCTCGGCGGGGGCGGTGATGTGCTCCGAACCCCTGGTGAGGGCTTCCACGGCGGCCTCGACCCGCCAGCAGGCGGCGGCCAGCCGGGCGTCGTGGGAGGCCTCCGGGTCGCCGGCGACGGCGACCAGGCCGCGGACCTCCCGCGCGCACTCGTCCAGGAGCGCGAGGACCCGGCGGGCGCGGCGCTTGCGGCCGGACATCGGGTTGAGGGGGTGCACGAGCGGGGCGACCGAGAGCCGTACCCGGCCGAGCAGCTGTTCCAGTTCGGCCACCCGGGGCGCCGGGTCGGCGGCGGTGGCGCCGGCCAGCCGGGCGGCGGCCTCGGCCGTGCAGGCGTGCACACAGCGCAGGGCGCGCCTGATCCAGGCGTCGGTGGTGAGGTGGGTGGTGACCGGCAGCACGAACAGCACGGCGAGTACGGCGCCGAGTGCGCCCACCGCGGTCTCGGCCAGGCGCAGCGCCAGCAGGTCCGGGGTGAGGACGCCGAGCAGGCCGTAGAGCAGTGCGGCGAGGAAGGTCACCCACAGCATCATCCACGTGTAGGAGACGGCGGCCGTGTAGAAGACGCCGAAGACGGCGACGCCGACGAGCACGGCGGTGGGGACCGGGGCGCCGTGCACGGGGGCGGCGGCCAACAGGCCCAGGGCGATGCCGATGACCGTGCCGAGGACCCGGCGGAAGCCCCGTACCAGCGTCTCACCGCGTGAGGCGGTGTTGACGAAGATCCACCAGGTGGCGCCCACCGCCCAGTACCAGCGCTGGCCGGACACCAGCTGGCCGACGACCAGCGCGAAACCCGCGCCCGCGGTCGCCTGCACGGCCTGCCGGGTGGTCACCCGGGCCAGGCCGGTGCCGGCGGGCGGGGCGGGCACGGGCGGCGCCGTGGGCAGTCGCCGTTCGTAGCACCACAGGCCGAAGCGGACGGCGGCGGCGCAGAGCACGGACAGCAGGACGGCGGCAGACAGTTCCGGCAGCTGGACGGGGGTGGCGTGCAGGAACTGCGCCACGAAGTAGGTCATGAAGGCGAACACGCCGAGGCTGTGACCGCGCGGCCCCCAGCGACGTGCGTACACACCGGCGCCGACCACGGCGAGGAAGACCAGGTCCCGGGCGACCGGTACGCCGTGCAGTCCGGCCGCGACCGCGAGGACCGGCAGGCCCACGACGGGCAGCAGCACCGTGGTGACGGCCTGCCCGCGAACGGTGGGGTCGGTGACCGTGAACAGGGCGAGCAGTGCGGTGAGACCGCCGGTGACGGCGCCCATGAGGGAATGCCCGGCCAGGGCGCAGACCACGACGGCGAGCCCGATGCCGAGCACGGCCCGCGCGGCGAAGCGCAGTCGCACCCGCCCCGGGTCAGGAGCCGTGAACACCCTCTTCAGCACTGATTCCCCTCCCACGGGCGGCATGGAAATGGCGCCGCGGGGACCCGCAGCGCCATCGACACGAACATGAGAGCACTGCGGGGGCAGCTGGCTCAAGTGAGGCCGAATTCACTGTGCCATCGGTCCGGCGAAGAGGCGGTCGCAAGCGTGACTGTGAGGCCATTGGCCCAGCTCGGCGCGGGCGCGACGTGAGCCATTGGTACAGTCGGCATTGGTACAGTCGTAGCTGATGACCGTGGACGAGCTGGACACCCGCATTCTGCGGCTGCTGCTGGAGCAGCCGCGTACCAGCGTGCGCGAGTACGCCCGGATCCTCGGTGTCGCCCGGGGCACCCTGCAGGCCCGGCTGGACCGGCTGGAGCGGGACGGTGTGATCACCGGGACCGGACCCGTGCTCTCCCCCGCCGCGCTCGGCCATCCGGTGCTGGCGTTCGTGCACATCGAGGTCACCCAGGGACATCTGGACGACGTGGGGGAAGCGCTGGCCGCCGTGCCGGAGATCGTGGAGGCGTTCTCGATCACGGGCGGCGGGGATCTGCTGACCCGGGTGGTGGCGCGGGACAACGCGCATCTGGAGGACGTGATCCAGAAGCTGATCAGCCTGCCGGGCGTGGTGCGCACCCGGACCGAGGTGGCGCTGCGCGAACGCGTCCCGCACCGGCTGCTGCCCCTGGTGGAGTCGATCGGCCGGGCGGCGCGGGGATGACGGCATCCTGACCCCATGAGCGACCTCGGCACCCTCTCGGTCATCTTCGATCTCGACGGCACACTCGTGGACAGCGAGCCGAACTACTTCGAGGCGACCCGGCAGACGCTGGCCGCGCACGGCGTCCTGGACTTCACCTGGGCCGAGCACGAGAAGCTCGTGGGCATCAGCACGCTGGAGACGGTGGACCTGCTGCGGGAACGCCACGGGCTGCGGCCTCCGGTGTCCGAGTTGCTCGCGGAGACGAACCGGCGCTACCTGGAGCTGGCCAGGACCCGCACCCGCGCGTACCCGCAGATGCGGCGGTTGGTGGAGCTGCTGGCGGCCGCGGGCGTCCCGCTGGCGGTGGCCTCGGGCTCCTCCCCCGAGGCGATCGGGGCGATCCTGGCCGGCACCGGTCTGGACGCCCATCTGCGTACGGCCGTCTCGGCCGACGAGGTCCCGCGCGGCAAACCGGCCCCGGACGTCTTCCTGGAGGCGGCCCGCCGGCTCGGGGCCGCCCCGGCCGACTGCGTGGTCCTGGAGGACGCGGCCCCGGGCGCGGCGGCGGCCCACGCCGCCGGGATGCGCTGCATCGCGATCCCGTACGTCGCCGCCCACGCCGACCGGTTCACAACGGCCGACCTGCTGCTGCGCGGCGGGCAGGCGGACTTCACGGCCGACGCGGTCTACGACTGGCTGACCACGCCCTCGACGCGCCTCCCCGGCGCGTCCGCCTGAGCCGTCCCCCTGACGCCTCCCGGCTGGGGCGAGCCGACGGACGGTCACCCGGAAGGATCCATACCGCCCCCGTTCGCTCCGCCGGTCGTGCGATGACCCGAATGACTGCATAGCGTGTCCGCATGACCACGACCTGGGCAGAACCACAGCCGCCGGCCACCGAAGACCGGCGCTGGAAGGCGCTCGGGGTCTGTCTGACGGCGGGCTTCATCTCGCTGCTCGACACCTCGATCGTGAACGTCGCGCTGCCCTCCATGGAACACGGGCTGGGTGCCACGGAGGCCGCCCAGGCCTGGGTGGTCTCCGGATACTCCCTCACCTTCGGGCTGGCCCTCGTCCCGGCGGGCCGGCTCGGTGACATGCGCGGCCGCCGCCAGGCGTTCCTCGTCGGCCTCGCGGTCTTCACCGTGGCGTCGGCGGCCTGCGGACTCGCGGCGAGCCCGGACTGGCTGGTGGTGTTCCGGCTGATCCAGGGCGCGGCGGCGGGTATGGTCGCCCCGCAGACCTCGGGGCTGATCCAGCAGATGTTCCAGGGCGGCGAAAGGGCCAGGGCCTTCGGGCTGCTCGGCAGTGTCATCGGGGTGTCGACGGCGGTGGGCCCGCTGGCCGGCGGTGTGATCATCAACGCTGTCGGCACCGGCGACGGCTGGCGCTGGGTGTTCTTCGTCAACCTGCCCATCGGGGTGGTCGCGCTGGTCGCGGGGCTGCGGCTGCTGCCGCGGTTCCCCGCCGTCGGCAAGCAGGAGGAGTTCGACCCGGTCGGGGTGCTGCTCCTCGGCTCCGGAGTACTCGCCCTGATGCTGCCGCTGGTGCAGGAGCAGCAGTGGACCGGGCGGCAGAAGTGGGCGCTGCTGCCGCTGGGCGCGCTGCTGCTGGGCCTGTTCTGGACGTGGGAGCGGCGACAGGGCCGGTTCGGCCGGGCACCGCTGGTCGATCTGAACCTGTTCTCGTTGCGGTCCTTCACCCTCGGCGCGCTGGTCAGCCTGACCTACTTCGCGGGCTTCACCACCGTCTTCTTCGTGCTCGCCCTGTACCTGCAGAACGCGGCGGGATACAGCGCGCTGGCCGCCGGCGTCACGGTGCTGCCGTTCG
Organism: Streptomyces sp. NPDC006655; assembly: GCF_040703965.1. Classification (NCBI taxonomy): domain Bacteria; kingdom Bacillati; phylum Actinomycetota; class Actinomycetes; order Kitasatosporales; family Streptomycetaceae; genus Streptomyces; species Streptomyces sp. NPDC006655. The sequence goes on from NZ_JBEYJU010000001.1 coordinate 168,644, forward strand.
CGGCGTCCTCGGCGGTCGGTGCCGCGCTCGGCGGCCGGATGGTGGTACGGCACGGGCGCAAGCTGGTCGTCCTCGGCCTCACCGGGGTGGCGCTGGGGCTGCTCGGTATTCTCGCGGTGGTGCGGACCGTGCCGTCGGACAGCCTGGGGTGGGCGGCCGTGCTGCCGATGATCGTCGGCGGGATCGGCTCCGGCATCACGGTCTCCCCCAACACCACGCTCACGCTCATGCGGGTCCCGGTGCGGCGGGCCGGCGCCGCCGGCGGGGTGCTGCAGACCGGCCAGCGCGTCGGCTCGGCGGCCGGGATCGCCGTCGTGGGCTCCGTGTACTTCGCGCATCTGGCCAACCACGGGTCGGCCGTCGAGGCGCTCCAGTACGGCCTGCTGACGTCCGTGGGACTCATCCTGCTGGCGCTCTGCCTGGCGGCCGCCGACCTGCGGGAACGGACGAAGGCACCGCAGGGCCCGGAACCGCGAGACGTGGCACCGCAGAACCTGGCACCGCAGGACCTGGCACCGGTGGACCTGGGACCGGTGGAACGGACCGGGCGTGGGCCCGAGGCCCGACCCTCGTCATGACCGGCGGCGGGGCTTGGCGCGTTTCGCGGGCTTGGCGGACTGGGCGCGCTTGGCTCCGGTGCCCCGCGACCGCGGCGTACCACGGCCGGCCTGCGCCGCCTTGGCCTGCGCGGGCTTCTGCGACCGCTCGGCCCGCTCCGGCTTCTGCTGCTTCTCCGGCGCCTGCTGCCGGCCGCGGCTGCTGTTGACCGTGCGGCCGCGGACGATGCCGATGAAGTCCTCGACCAGGTCGGTGGTGGCCTCCTCCGGCCAGGACAGCGCCACGGTCGACCGGGGGCCGTCGGTGAGCGGCCGGTAGGTGAGGTCCCGGCGGTGGTACAGCCGGGCCAGGGACTGGGGTACCACGAGCAGGCCCACACCGGCGGCGACCAGTTCGACGGCGTCCTCGGTGGTCGCGGGGCGCTCGAAGGCGGGCTCCCCGGGCGGGGCGTCCCAGTCGAACACGTCGTCCAGGGGGTGGCAGAGGACCTCGTCGGCGAGGTCGGCGACGGTGACCTCCTCGGCCGCGGTGATCACGTGGTCCCTGGGGGCGACGACGACGGTGGTCTCGGTGTAGAGGGGGATCGCGCTGAAGAACGTACGGTCCACGGGGAGCCGTACGAAACCGGCGTCCGCGTCGCCCGCGCGCAGCAGGCCGGCCACCTCGGCGGCCGGGGCCTGGTGGAGCGTGAGGGGGACGTCGGGCAGGCGCTCGCTCCAGATCCGTACCCATTTGGCGGGCGTCACGCCGGGGACGTACGCGAGCCGGAACGACGGTGTTTCCTCCGAGCCTGTCACCAGGCAAGGTTAACCGGCCGCGGTCGGGGGCGGTGGACGGCCCGGCACCGGAGCGGCCGGCCACGCGTGGGCGCACTCGGGTCGGCACGCGTGGTCGGCGCTCGCATCCCCGGCCGATACCCTTGACCTCATGAGTTCGCACCAGACCGCCCAGACGATGAAGCCCGCGACCGCGGCGAAGAAGCTGGGCGTGTACCTGCCCGCCACGCCCGCCGCCTTCCAGGAGGGCGTCGTCTCGCGCGCCGAGCTGGACGAGCTCCAGGCGAACCCGCCGCAGTGGCTGCTCGACCTGCGGGCGGACGGGCCGCACCCGCGTCCGGTGGTCGCGGCCAAGCTGGGCGTGTCCATCGCGGGTCTGGCGCGCGGCGGGGTGACGGAGGCGCTGACCACCGAGCAGATCGAGGAGCTCAAGCGCGAGCTGCCCGAGTGGCTGCGCAAGGAGCGCGCCACGCAGGCCGAGGTCCGCAAGGAGGGCGCCCGGCTGAAGAACCTGAAGCGCGAGAAGGAGGCGGGGCGGGGCTGACCTCGGCCGCCCGTTCGGCTCTTCCACGGCCCCGTCCGAGGCGCACCCGCCTCGGACGGGGCCGTTGCCGTGCGGACCTGCGTTTTCCGGTCCGTCGTGGACCGCGGAGCGCGTTGTCAGTGGTGCCCTTTACAGTTCCCAGCACTTGATCACTGCGGTGCGGGGAGGCACGCATGGGGTGGGTGACGGCCGGGGACTACGAGGTGGCCCTGGACGACGGGAAGGTGGTCTGCCGCAACGCGGCGGGGCGGCGGCTGAAGTCCGTGCCGGCGAAGCTGGCGGACGATCCGGCCGTCCTGGGGCTGCGGCAGCTCGCCGAGTGGCTGGAGCGGCACGAACGGCAGTGCCTGGCCGACGTGGAGCGGTGGATGATCCGCTCGCTGCCGGTGCCGTCGGCCGTTCTGACCCGGGTCTGGCCGGACCCCGCCTGGCGGGCGGCGCTGCGGGACCTGGTCGTCACGGGCGCCGACGGCGAGGTGGCCGGATTCCTGCGGGACGCCGACGCCGAGCGCGGGCTCGGCCTGGTCGACCTCGACGGCGACACCGTGCGCATCACCCCCGAGCTGGTGCGGCTGCCGCACCCGGTGCTGCTCGAAGACCTCGCGGAGTTGCGGGAGTTCGCCGTGGAGCTGGGCGTCGAGCAGCGGGCGCAGCAGCTGTTCCGGGAGGTCTGGCACCGCCCGGCGACGCTGGACGCGCAGGGCACCCAGGTCGAGGAGTACGCGGGCGGGGTCTTCAAGGAACTGCGGTTCCTGCACGGCAGGGCCACCCAGCTGGGGTACCGCGTGCGCGGCGGATACGCGGTGTGCTCGGTGCTGGAGGCGGGCCGCGGGGTGGAGGCCCGGGTCTGGGTCGGTGACTTCGACGGCTACTACGAGACCGAGACCGGCCCGCTGGCGTGGACGGATCCGGCGGGCCGGGCGCTGAAGCTGGGTCAGGTCGGCCCGGTCGCCTGGTCGGAGGGCATGCGGATGGCGGCGGCGCTGTACGCGGGACGGGACGTCGAGGACGAGGAGCGGGCGGCATGAGCACGTACGACGACACCACCACGGCCGCGTTGCTCGACGCCGGCGCGATCCTGCCCGCGGGCACGACCCGGCGCGAGGACGCCGACGTCCTGACCGCCCGCACGTACACCCATCCCGCGCTGGACGACCGCGCGGTGGTGCGGCTGGTGCCGGGCACCCTCGGCGAGGCCGAGGACCTGGCCCTGGAGTTCCTCGGGCTGGCCCGGGAGCCGGAGGCGCCCGAGGTGGGCCAGGTGCGCCGGGAGACCCTCGGCTTCCCGGCCTGGGCGCTGGTCCACGACCCCGCCAACGGCCATCACGCCCTCGCCCTCGTCAAGGACGTGGAGCGGCTGGCCCGGCAGGCCAAGTCCAAGCCGGGCAACGCGAAGGAGGGCTTCGAGGCGCTCGGCGAGCGCCTGGGCCGTGCGGTCCCGCACTTCCTGCCCACGTTCTACGAGCAGGCCGCGCGGGTCTTCCTCCAGCACGAGAACACCACCTACGCGGCCGCCTTCTTCGGCAAGGCCCGGGAGGCGGAGCGGGTGCACGCCCTCGCGGTGGACGAGGAGCGGCAGCGGGCGGTGTTCCTGGAGTTCGCGTTCGCCGGGGCGCTCACCGTGAAGGCCCTCAAGGAGTACGTGCGGGACCTGGCCCGGCGGCTCGAACCGGCCGTCGCCTGGGCCCAGTTCCGGCAGCTGACGGTGGAGCGCTGCGCGGCCGGGATGCCGCCGTACGCCTCGCTGCCGCAGGACGCGCGGGGGCTGATCAGGGCGGCCGGGCTGGACCGGGTCACCGAGGAGTGCGCGCTCGTCGCCGACCTGCTGGTGTCCCCGGCCGCCGTGCGGGCGCCCGCCTCGTTCTGGAACGCCTACCGCGCCGTGCTGCCGGTCCTGGCGGAGCGGCGGCCCGAGATCCGGGTACGGCTGCTGGAGATCATGCCGGCCGGGCTGGGCGGCGAGGTGGCGGACGACGAGTTCTGGCTGGCGCTGCTCGCGGAGTGCGGGGCCGACCTGCTGCTCACCGAGGAGGGCGGGGAAGCCGACGCGGCGGACTGGCTGACCCGGTGGGCGCAGCACCGCAAGCACGGGGCGGCGTACGCGCACCGCTCCCCGGCGACACTGGCGCTGGTCGAGCGGATGGCGCCGCGACTGCGTGCGGCCGGCCGGCCCGTCGACCTGTTCACCGGGCGCTGGCGGGCCGGCGCCGACCTCGATCTGCTGGACCTGTGCGTGGCGGAGGGCATCGCGCTGACCGTGCCCGACGCCGGCGAGGAGGTGTACCTGCCGCTCGGCTTCTGGCTGGGCGACGAGCGGCCCGGCCGGCGCGACCTGAAGGCCGTCGCGGCCGAACCCGGGCTTCGCCTGTTGCTGGCCGGGGCCGTCGAGGGGCTCAGCCGCGGCCAGGGCAAGGACCTGGCCAAGGCCGCCGCGCATCCGGTGCTCGGCGGCATACTGCGCCAGTGGCTGCACGAGGCCACCGCGGAGTTCGCCTCCTCGGCCGGACTGCCGGCCGTCGAGACCAGGCTGGAGCGACTGCGCCCCTTCCGGACCGTGATGCAGGAGAGCCCGCCCGCCGTCCGCCTGCTCACCGGGTACGACATCGTCCCGGTCCTCGGCCGCACGCTGCGCGCCGGCATCCTGGACGAGCTGGGCTGGTCCGCCCTGGACGAGGCGCTGGAGCTGCTGGACGCCGAGATCCGCAAGGACCGGGACAACTCCCTGGCGGTGACCGAGGCCTGGCCCGCGCTGATCCTGGCGCGCGGGCACCGGGCGGTCGTGGTCGGGCCCGAGGGGGTGCTGCTCACCCACGAACTGCGGCTGCCCACCGACCTGGACCGCTGGCAGCGGCCCCGGTTCCGGTACGCCGACGGCGAGTTGCTGGTGCTGTGGCGCGACGGCTCGAAGCAGTACGGCTACTGGTCGAACCGCCCGGCCGACGTGTTCCCGGTCGGCGGCGAGCAGCTCCCCGGCTGGTGGTCCGGCATGGACGCGGCCAACGCGTCGATCCCGCTGCCCGGAGGCGGCCGGGCGACGGGCGGCCGGACCCTGCACGCCGGGGACACCGTCCTGCCGCCGGGCCGCCCGGTGATCGGCGACGGCGTCACCTACTGGCGCCAGGGCCGGCAGGGCCGGCAGTCGGTGTGGCTGGAATACGACCCGGCGACCGGCGAGCACGGCCGGGCCTCGCTGCCCGCGCTGCTGGCGTCCGCAGTCCGGGAGGACGCCTCGCTGCGACACGGCTCCTGCGAGGTGCTGCCGCTGCAACCCGGCCTCGAGCACAGCCCGTTCGGCACCGACGGCACGGTGCTCGGGCGGTGGGTGCGCACCCAGGGCGAGGGCGCCGAGGCCCGCACGACCGCCGGTACGCCGGACGGGCGAACGGCGACCCTGCGCGCGGGGCGCGACGGCCGGGTGCCGTTGGGGGCGCTGCGACTGCCGGGCGGGGCGGAGCCGATCGCCGCGCAGACGTACCAGAGCGTCTCCCTGCACGCGGACGACGGCACCGAGCTGGGCCGGGTGTCCTTCGGGGAGTCCGGCGGGGCGTACGCGGCCGGGAGCCGGCTGGTGCCGCCGGTCCCGTTCTGGCACGCGCTGCGTCCCCGCGACGAACGCGGCTCCGCCGTGCTGCGCGCCCTGTCCGACGACTCGGCGGGCGAGCTGATGCGGACGACGGCGACCGCACTGGCCGAACGGCAGGAGGCGCTGACCCGGGCCGGCCAGGACGAGAAGGCCAGGGCCGCGGTGCCCGCCGCCGACGAGGTCGCCCTGACCGCGGTGGCGGCGGCACTGCCCGAACTGACCGACCGGCGGCTGCTGACCGGGGTCGCCTCCCTCGTCCGAACGGCACTGCGGGCCCGCGAGACGGCCACGAAGCTCGCCACGCCGCCGCAGGAGGTGGCGAGGCAGCCGCGGCAGCGGACCGAGGGCATGTTCGCCGACTACAGCCCCGAGCACGGCGGGGACCGCGCGCTGCACGACGCCGCCGCCGGACTCGTGACCCTGCAGAACGCGTGGTACGCCGGTTTCGCCACGCTGCGCCAGATCCGCTCGGTGAACCACGTGCTGTCCGGGAAGCCCGCCGACGGCACACCGCTCGCGCACCGCGACCGGCACGCCGTCGGGGACGGCTGGCGGAGCGACGAGCACACCGTCCCCCGCATCGGCGCGGTGTGGCCGCCGGTCCTGGGCGCCCTGCGGCCGCTCGCCTACCGGGCCGCCTCGCCCGCGCTCTCCGACGTCCAGCGCGAGCCGCTGCTCCTGCTGTTCGAGGCGCTGACCGAGGGGCCGCTCGCCGGGCTCGGGACCACACTGCGCGAGGTCGTGCTGGGCGAACCGCACGACGAGCAGCAGCGGGCGGGCCAGGTGCTGCGCCGGGACGGCCGTACGGTGGTCGTGCTCGGCTGCCAGAGCGTGGACCCGCAGCTGGGCCGGGTCGAGTGGCTGGCCCTCGACCACGACCCGTCCGGGGTGTTCGGCGCCGTGGGTCACTTCACCCTGGTCGAGGAGACCCGGTACACCACCGGGATAGCGGCTGTGCGGCTCGCCGAACTCACCCGGCTGGTCCGGGACAAGGGCTCCGCGCCCTGGCGGCCAGAGGCTCCGGGGGAACTGGTGGCCGCGACGGACGGCGGCCTCGGGCCCCTCCAGGCCACCGTGCTGGTGGCCGGCCAGCCGCAGGCGCCCGCCGCCGAGGAGCTCGCCGTCATCGGCCTCAAGCCCCGGCAACGGGCCTTCGGCGCCGAACTGCTCAACTCGCTGGGCCAGGACGAACAGCGGGCATTGCTCGGCGCACTGCTTCCCGAGGACCCCGCCGAACTGTGGACGACCGGCCCGTCCACGGCTGTCGCGGGCCGGCTGTGGGCCGAGCGGCTCGGCACCCTGGTCCGCCTGCCGGAGGACCTCAGCACCGGTCTCGCCGGTATGGGAATCGCTCACGCGGAGACCGTGCTCAACCCCTCGCGGGTACCCTGGCTGGCCCGCACCACGGTGTTCCGGCCCGGCGCGGACGGCGACCTGACGCCCGCCGACCCGTCGGCGGTGCCCAGCTCGTACGCGCTGACGGGAGCCGTGGAGAGCCTGGCGGCGCTCGCGTACGTGCTGCCGTACGGACATCCGCTGCGGGCCGGGCTGCCGGCCGGGCTGGCCGCGCTGCGCCGTCGCCTGTCCGACCCCGAGCTGCTGCTCGACCTGGGCCTGGACTGGACCGAGAAGGGCGGGCCGGCCTCCGTGCAGCTGCGCAAGGTCTACGGCCTGCCCGAGACCGGCGGCGGCGACGCGCACGGGGTGACGCGGGCCGGCGAGGCGCTGGTGCTGCGCCCCTGGTACGCGCAGACGGAGCACGTACAGCTCCGGCCGGCCGCGCTGAGCGGCCCGGACGACGCCGTCCTCGGGCTCCTGGAGGGCCTGGTCGGCGCCGGGCGCGGGTCCGGCCTGCGGGCCGTCCGCATGCTCCTCGGCGGCGAACTCGCCCGTGCCGTCGCGGCGGAGGGGACCGCGGGACACCCGCAGGACCCCACGGTCAGTGTGCCCGCGCTGGTGGCCGAGGTCGCCGCGGCCCACGGCCTGGGCGAGGACGCGGCGGCGCTCTACCTCCAACTGCTGGCGCTGCCCGACCCGACCGACCGCAACTGCGTGCGCTGGAGCGGCTGGCGGCCCGCGCGGGCGAAGAAGGCACGGGCCGAGCTCGCGACGACCGATCTGGTGGTCGAGGCGAAGCGGCCCCGCGCCGGCCGCACCCTGTTCCTGCCCTGCGGCTGGCGTGACCTCAGAGCCCCGGCCCTGCCGGTGGAGACCTGGAAGGAGGCCCTCTACCCGGTCTCCGACGGCCACCGCACCCTGCCGCTGGTCCCGGTGCCGGAGCTGTTCGCCCACGCCTGGGAACGCGTACGGGCCGGGGACGCGCCCGCGTACGAGCAGCTGACGACCCGGGCGCCCCGCAGAGGCCGCCGCCGATGACCACGATCCGCTCCACCGCCGAGGACGCCCCGCAGATGACCGCCACCACCGCTCCCCTCCGCCAGATCGTCCCGCCCGAGGACCGGTACGCCACCGAACTGGCCTTCCTCGCCGCGTACGACTCCGGGCCGCGCCCGCCCGCGTGGCGGCTCACGCCCCGGGCCGTCGTCACCTTCGTCATGGGCAGCGACGGCCGGGCGCTGCAGCTGCCCGACGACGCCGAGGTGCCGCAGGGGGTGCCGCGCCGACTGGTCGTGGCGGACAAGTTCGTCGGCGACCGCGCCCTCGTCGAACGTTGTGTGGTGACCCTCGCCGGTGAGCGGGGGCTGCTGCTGGTCGGCGAGCCGGGCACCGCCAAGTCGATGCTGTCCGAGCTGCTGTCGGCCGCGGTGTGCGGCACCAGCGGTCTGGTCGTGCAGGGCACCGCGGGCACGACCGAGGACCAGCTCAAGTACGGCTGGAACTACGCCCTGCTGCTCGCGCAGGGGCCCAGCAGGCAAGCCCTCGTCCCGTCCCCGGTGCTCACCGCGATGTCCAGGGGTGCCGTCGCGCGCGTGGAGGAGGTCACGCGGTGTCTGCCGGAAGTCCAGGACTCCCTGGTGTCGTTGCTGTCCGAACGGCGCATCGCGATACCCGAACTCGCCGGCACGGAGGACGCGTTGGCGCACGCGGCACCGGGCTTCACCCTCATCGCCACGGCCAACCTGCGGGACCGGGGCGTCTCGGAGATGTCGGCCGCGCTCAAGCGGCGCTTCAACTTCGAGACCGTGGGCCCCATCCCGGACCTGGACGCCGAGACCGCGCTGGTGCGCGGTCAGGCCAAGGCGTCCGTGGAGCGGGCCGGGGCACCCTTCCAGGTCGACGACGCGGTCCTGGAGGCCCTGGTCACCGCGTTCCGTGACCTGCGCGAGGGACGGTCGGCCGAGGGGTGGGAGGTGGAACGCCCGTCCACGGTGATGAGCACGGCGGAGGCGGTGTCGGTGGCGGGCGCGCTGGCCCTGGCCGCGGCCTACTTCCCCGGCGACCGGGACGTCCTCGGCCTGCTGCCGGGTCATCTCCTGGGCGTCGTGCGCAAGGACGACCCCGCCGACGCGGCCCGGCTGCGCGGCTACTGGGACGGCCCGGTCCGACGACGCGCGGAACAGGGCTCGGCGACCTGGCGCACCCTGTGGGACCTGCGCACGGTCCTGGAGGCGTGACGCCGTGTCCGAATCGCCCGAGGACGTCGCGTCCGGCTCACACGAGGACGTCGTGCCCGGCTCACACGAGGACATCGTGCCCGGCTCACACGAGGACATCGTGCCCGGCTCACACGAGGACGTCATGTCCGGCTCCCCGGAAAGGGCCCTCGCGGCCCTCACCGATCCCGCGGGGCCCTACCTGATCGGTGTACGGCACCACGCGCCGTCGCTGGCCGCGGCCGTACCGGCGCTGCTGGGCGACGCGAAGCCGGACGTCCTGCTCGTGGAGCTGCCCGCCGAGTTGCAGGACTGGCTGCACTGGCTCGCCCACGAGGAGACCCGGGCCCCGGTGGCGCTCGCCGCGGCACCGGCCGACGGCAGCGGCGGCCCGGCCTTCTACCCGTTCGCGGACTTCTCTCCGGAGCTGGTGGCGGTGCGGTGGGCCGCGCGGAACGCGGTACCGGTGGTGGCCTGCGACCTTCCGCTGGCGGACCGCGGTTGGCTGGGAGGGGGGTCCGCGGCGGCGCAGGGGCCGGGGGGCCTGTCGGCCGCCCTGCGTTCGAGGCTCACGGGCCGCGCGGGGGACGACCTCTGGGACCGGCTGGTGGAGACGTCCGCGCCCGGTTCGACACCGGAGGCACTGCGCAGGGCGGCGCTGCTGACGGGGTGGGCGCTGCGCGCGGAGTCGGCCGTGTCGGAGGTGGACCTGCGGCGGGAGGAGTGGATGCGCGCACGGCTGGCGGAGGCGACGAAGGACGGCGAGCGGGCAGCTCTGGTGGTCGGCGCCTTCCATACTCCGGCACTTGCGTGCCCCCGAAGGGGCGCGGGGAACGGCGCGACCAGCCCCCACTCACCCGCACGCGAATGGACCACCTCTCTCATCCCCTACACCTACGCCCTCCTGGACGAACGCTCCGGCTACCCCGCCGGTATCCGCGACCCGGAGTGGCAGCACATGGTCCTCCGAGCGGGCGGTGAACCGGCCCTGCTGGAGGACGCGTTGACCCGCGCCGCGGTCCAGATCTGCGCCGCCCTCCGCGACCAGGGCCACCCCTCGGGCCCAGCGGACGCGAGAGAGATCACCCGTCTTGCCGGAGACCTCGCCCGCCTGCGCAACCTCCCCGCCGCGGGCCGCGGCGAGCTGGTCGAGGCGGTCCAGACGGTGCTGGCCCAGGGCGAACCGTACGGCCGGGGCCGAGCCGTCGCGCGAGCGATGGAGGCGATACTGATCGGCGACCGCGCCGGCCGCCCCGCGCCCGCCGCGCCGCGCAGCGGCCTCGTCCCGGCGGTGGAGGCCGAGATCGACGTCCTCGGTCTGCCCGGCCCGGCCGACGGCGCCCCCGGATCACCCCGGGACCTCCGCCTCGACCCGCTCCGCTCGGACCTCGACCGCCGCCGTGAACTGCTCCTGCGCCGAATGACGTTGTGCTCCGTGCCGTACGCCGAGCAACGGTCGGTGACCGGTACCGGCGGCGCCGACGCCCTGACCTCCCGCTGGGAGGTCCGCTGGACGCCGGCCACTGCCGCGATGCTGGCCGCCGCCGGGACCCGCGGGGTCACCCTCGCCCAGGCCGCCGAGGGCCTGTTGCGCGAGCGCGCCCGCACGGAGCGGGACGCCGGCGGGCCCACGGCGGCACAGGTGCTGGACGGTCTGGAGCAGGCGGCGCACTGCGGTCTTCCCGGCCTCGTGGCGGAGCGGCTCGGTGACACCGCCGACGTGCTGCCCGGCTCCGGTACCCTCCCCGAACTCCTCACCGGGCTGGCCCTGCTGGACCGGCTGCGGACCGGCCACGTCGCCGGTCTCGACGCGGACCGGGACCGTGCGGAAAGGGCCGCCGCGGTGGCCGACCTGCTGACCGCCGCGGCGGTGCGCCAGGTGGACGGACTCACCGGTTCCGAGGATCCGGCCGACGCCCACGCCCTGCTCGAACTCGCGCAGCGCGCCGACGCGTTCGGCGGCGTCCGGCTCACCGATGCGCTGGCCCGGCTGGCCGCCGACGGTTCCCCGTTGATGCGGGGCGCCGCCGGGGCCGTCCGGGTACTGCTCGGCCAGGAGGAGCCGCAGGCGTTCGGCGGTCGGGTCGCCTCCTGGGTCGACGGCGCGGTCGACACCGGCTCCCGGGCCGCGCTCACCGCCCGGTTGACAGGGCTGCTGACGGCGGCCGGGCGGCTGCTGGAGGCGGCGGCACCGACTTTGGAGCCCCTGGTCGACCGGGTGTCCCAGCTGTCCGACCGGGACTTCCTCGACCGGCTTCCGGCGCTGCGCGGCGGTTTTGACACCCTGAGCCCGGCCGACCGGGAGCGCCTGCTGAGCGGTGTGGAGGAGCGCCTCGGCACCGACCGCGTCGCCGACACCGGGGCGCTCGATCCCGTCGCCCTGGCCACCTGGACCCGCGCTGACCTCGCGGCCCGCGACACCCTGCGGGTGCTCGGCCTGCTCCCCTCGCCCCGGGGTCACGCGGAGCCGGCGGCCGACGGCTCCACCACCCCCCTGGTCACGGCGGACCACCGGCTGTCTCCCGCCGATCGCTGGCGCCTGCTCCTGGGCCGCCGAACCGATCGACTTGCCCCGTCGGCCGGGGCGCTGGCCACCGCACTCGACGAGCTGTACGGCAACGGGCGCGGGGAGGGCAGCCGGGGTGGGCTCGGCGGCGGGGGCGGTGGGCGTGAGGCGCCGTATCCCAGGGTGCGGGAGTGGTCGCAGGAGCTGGCGGCGCTGTTCGGGCCCGGCATCAGGGAGGAGGTGCTGGCCGCGGCCGCGGCGACGGGACGTCAGGACGTGCTGGCCGAGCTGGATCCGGACACCGTGCGGCCCTCCGTGGACCTGCTCCGCTCCGTGCTGCGGCATGCCGGCGGGCTGCCCGAGGCCCGGCTCGCGGCACTGCGTCCGCTGGTGCGGCGGCTGGTGGACGCGCTGACCCAGGAACTGGCGACGCGCCTGCGCCCGGCGTTGCACGGCACCGCCCTGCCGCGTCCCAGCCGGCGCCCAGGCGGGGGCCTCGACCTGCCGCGCACCCTGCGCGCCAACCTGGCCACCGCCCGCCGGGCCCCGGACGGCACGGTCCGGGTGATCCCGGAGCACCCCGTGTTCAGGACCCGGGCCCGACGGGCCGCCGACTGGCGGCTGATCCTGGTCACCGATGTGTCGGGGTCCATGGAGGCCTCGACGGTCTGGGCCGCGCTCACCGCCTCGGTGCTGGCCGGTGTGCCGACGCTGTCCACCCACTTCCTGGCGTTCTCCACGGAGGTCGTCGACCTCACCGACCATGTCGCCGACCCGCTGTCGCTGCTGCTGGAGGTCAGCGTCGGCGGCGGCACCCACATCGCGGCCGGTCTGCGGCACGCGCGGGAGCTGGTGACGGTGCCGTCCCGCACGCTCGTGGTCGTGGTCAGCGACTTCGAGGAGGGCCATCCGGTCGGTGGACTGCTCGCGGAGGTGCGGGCGCTGGTCGGCGCGGGCTGTCAGGTGCTGGGGTGCGCGAGCCTCGACGACTCGGGCCGTCCGCGCTACTCCACCGGGGTCGCGGGGCAGCTGGTCGCCGCGGGGATGCCGGTGGCCGCTCTCAGCCCGCTCGAACTCGCCCGCTGGGTAGGGGAGAAGATCGCATGACTACCGAACTGCCTGCGGTGGCGCCGGTCGTGACCGCGGAACTGGTCGCGGCCCTTTCGCCCCGGCTGCGCAAGCGGCTGGACGCGGGCGTCGCCAAGCTGGCGGGCCGCCCCGTGGTCCGGGACGGCGACACCGTGCGCATCACCGTCGACGACGAGGGCTCCGTGCTCGAACTGCACGCACCGGGTGGTGTCGTGACCGACGCGGCGGCCGTGCGTTGCGGCTGTCTGCTGGCCCCGGACTGCCTGCACCGGGCGGCGGCGGCCTCCGCGGCACCGGTGGGCGATGCGGCCGGGCCCGTGGAGACGTCGGCCGACGAGTCCGGTGGGAGACAGGCATCCGGGCCGACCGCTTCGGAGGCTCCCGATCCGGCTCCCGATCCGGCTCCCGATCCGGCTCCCGATCCGGCTCCCGATCCTGTCCCGGAAGACTTCGCCCTGGAAGAAGCCGCCACCCCGTCTCAACTCACCGCCGTCCAGGCCCTTCTCTCCGCCGCCGCTGCCGTGCTCGACGCCGGTACGGACGGTTCCGGTGCCGTGGTGCAGGCGGAGTTGTTGCGTGCCGCCCACACCGCGCGGCTCGCCGGTCTGCCTCGGGCGGCCTCGGCCGCGGTCTTCGTGGTCACCGCGTTGCGCGCCGCGCGGGCGGCCGACCCGGCGTTTCGGCTCGCCGACCTGGTCACCGCCCTGTCGGAGACCCTGTACGTGGCCCACCGGGTGCCGTCCGCGACCGGCGCGGAACTGACGGAACTGCGCGGCACCGTACGCCTGCCGTACACCCCGGAAGGTTCGCTGCGCCTGTTCGGCCTGTTCTCCGAACCGGTGCTGACCGCGAGCGGTTACGCCGGGGCCGTGACCTGGACCGCGGACGCCGAGGGCCGGCTGTGCAGCGTCTCGGACGTGGCACCGGGCGGCGCGGGGCGGGCGGTGGGCGCCGCCGACCGTACCGTGCGGGTCGGTGACACGGCGTTGACGCACCGCGCGTTGTCACGGGCGGGACTCGCGGTCTCCGGGGCGACCCTGTCACCGACCGGTCGGCTGGGCACGGGCAAGGGGGTTCGGGCCGTGCGTGCGTCCGGCGTGGGCTGGCGGGCCGAGCCGCTGGACCGGTTGTGGGCGGTACCGGTGGCCGAGCAGGTCGGGCACGCCCTCGGCGGCGGGCACGATCTGCTGTTCCTGGAGGTGACACTGGTCGGTCCGGTGCGGGAGAGCACGGGTGACTGTCTGCTGGCGGACTGCGGCGGGGTGCCGCTGCGGCTGACGGTGGCACACGACCATCCGGCGCTCCCGTACCGCGACAACCTGCGGTTGCTGGCCGCCGCCCGCGGCAGCCGGCTCCGGGTGATCGCACGGCTCGCACCGGCTCCGCACGCCCGCGCCCAGTTGCTCGCGTGCGAACACCCCACGCTCGCCGGACAGCGGGTCGACCTGGGTCTTGACCGGCTCCAACAGGCGGACGTGCCCGCTCCGGTACCGGCCGGCACCGCGTCCCCGCCCGAGGAGGCGCCCCTCCATCTGCTGCGCCGCAGGGTCGAGCAGGCGGCCTCGGGAGGCCGGCGCGTGCTGGCCTTCCCCGGGAACTCCGCGGCGGACTCCCGCCGTCTGCGGCGGCACGGGCTCGCCACGGCCGGCGACGTCCTCGACGAACTGCTCGCATCGGCGGCGGAACGCTCGCGTGATGTCTTCGGCCGCCTGCTTCCGGCGGACACCGGCCGCTTCGGGCGGACCTGGCTCGCCGCGGCGCGCTACACCGACGAGGTGGAGCGTGTGCTGTGCGCCGCCGCCTGGGGCGGTTGACCGGGCGCTGCGACCGGCCACGGACCGCCGCTCCCCCGTGCCGACGGCCCGCTCGACCGGAGTCGCCGCTCCGGCGTCGGCGTCGCCGTCGGCGACCGTAGGAGGGGTCAGGTTCCGGACCGCACCGGCCGGAAGTCCGACAGGAGGCCGGTGATCACCACGACGGAGACGAGCGCGCCGGAGGCGGCCCGGCCCAGCCAGACCGGCCAGGCGCCGTCGCCGTCGGTGTGGAAGCTCACCAGGTCGCCGCCCGTCATGTCGTCCGCGATGCGCAGGCTGCCGGTCCTGACGTCCTGTACTCCGTCGTCCGTTCCCTCGTCGAAGCAGCGGCGGAACGCGTCGGCCAGTGTCTTCCAGGCGGTGGCGTCGGCGAAGGCGCCCTGGGCCGCGTCGGTCGGGAAGCCGTAGGCCTGCCGGTCCGGCAACAGCCGGGGATCCTCCTTCTCACCCAGCCCCAACTCCCAGGTGGCCGCGGGCACTTCGGAGATCAGCAGCCGTACCAGGGGTTCTTCCGTCACCGGGAAGCGTTCGCCGTCGTACTCTCCCTCACCGACGAGCACGGCCGTCTGGAGGGGGTACTCGCCGGGCGGGATCCGCTCGGTGAGTTCCCTGGGGACGCCCTGGTACAGGGGATCGGCGACCACCAGCCGACCGCTGGGCACCCGGACCGTGTGGATGTCCTCGACCCGGTCGACGGTCAGCTCGCCCCAGTTGTCGGTGTCGAACCGGTTGCCCGGCCGGAGGAGTTCCTGGACGTCGAACTCCGGGTGGTACGGCCGGGGCGGACGCCACAGGGCGGCCGGCGGTGCCTGTCCTTCCCCGGACGCGGCCGGTTCGGGCTCCACGGCGTCGTACCGGTCGTGCTGATCGCCGGACTCGTCGACGCCGAAGGCCTCCCGGGGTATCCACCACTGTGCCTCCGGCAGGTCGGACCGCCCGCGCCGGGCGGGACCGGCCGCACCCCGTTCCTCGACGATGTGCTCGGCGCGGCCGCCGGGGGTCAGGATCAGCGTGGTCCGCCAGGCGTCACGGGCCCGGTCCGGCTGGTCCGGCGAGGCGTATCGCCGCTCCACGACCTGCCGTACGAACAGGCGGTCGGGTTCGAGCAGCCGCAGGTCGAACTCGCGGGTGCGGCGCCCCGACTCGTCGTACATCCAGTGCCCGACATGGTGGTCGGCCCAGGCGACGAGGTACACCGAGACGGGCTCGGCGCGGCCCGGTTCCCGGTGGATCACCACGTACGGCTCCCCCGCGTCGTCCCGCAGCCGGGCCGCCGCCGCCGACAACGGCCGGTACGCGCGACGCGTCTCGGCGTCCCAGCCCTGCGCGTACGAGATGTCCACCGTGCTCATGTCCCCCACCTGATCCGCCCCGGTCCGCCCGCACGGCCGCGACCGCGCTGAAGGAAATCGGCCTCGAACCGCCTTGGAAAAACCGTACCGACCACCACTGACAACCGGCGCGGGCGGCGGATCTGCGCGACGCGCGGGCGGCGGATCTGCGCGACGGGGGTCACCGGGAATAGCCTGGAGGAGCGGCACCGGGACGGACGGGGCCTCCCGATGCCTTCCCTATGCCGAGGGGGACGTGGACGAGGGAGGCCGAGAGCCATGCCCTGGAATCTGAACGGCACCTACCTGGAGAGCTGCAACTGCGACACGGTGTGCCCCTGCACCACCTCGGGCCTCACCGCCCCGGCCGACCACGAGCGCTGCCAGGTGACCTTCGCGTTCCACGTGGACCGCGGGAACGTGGACGGTGTGGACGTCGCCGACCGCAGTGTGGCCGTCTTCATCGACGCGCCGCGGGTGATGGCCGAGGGCGGCTGGCAGGTGGCGCTGTACCTCGACGCCGCGGCCGACGAGGCTCAGGCGGAGGCGCTGGGCAAGGTCTTCTCCGGTCGGGCCGGCGGCCCGATGGCGGCGCTCACTCCGCTGATCGGCGAGGTCCTCGGCGTGGAGCGGGCGCCCATCGACTACCGCGACGACGGCCGCCGCCACGCCGCGCGGGTGGGTGACGTCATCGACATCGAGATCGAGGACCAGGTCGCCCCGCAGTTCGGCGAGGACGGGCCGGTCATGGGGCTGACCGGCGTCTTCCACCCGGTGAGCAGCACGCTGACCGTCGCCCGGTCCACCCGGGCCACGGGTGACGGCGTGTTCGGCCGCTCCTGGGACTTCTCCGGCGGGAACGGACACTCGGCGCCCTTCACGTGGTCCGCGTGACCGGCCGGCCGGCCGCCGTCCGCCCGAGGGCGAGCCCCGCCGCACTGCTGCTGGTCGCCGCGGCGGCCGCCTGGCTCTGGATGGTGGCCCGCTGGGGCGGCGGGCCGGCGATGCCCGGCACCATGGGTCTGGGCCTGCCCGCGTTCCTGGCCGTGTGGACGCTGATGACGGCCGCCATGATGCTGCCCGCCACGGCTCCCGTCGCCGCGCTGTACGCACGCACCGTCGCCGGGTACCGGGCACCGCGGATGGCCGTCTTCACGATCGCCTACCTGCTCGTCTGGGCCGCGGCCGGACTGCCGGCGTACGGGCTGGCCGCCGGCCTGGGCCGGGCGGCCGCGCTTCCCGCCGTGGCGGGGACGGCGGTGGCCGCGGCCGTGTTCGCGGTCAACGGCGTCTACCAGCTCACGCCGCTCAAGGACCGCTGCCTGGCGAAGTGCCGGTCGCCGGTCGGGCTGATGCTGCGCTACGCCTCGTACCCGGGGCGCTCACGCGATCTGCGTGCCGGAGTCCATCACGGGGCGTTCTGCCTGGGCTGCTGCTGGTCGCTGATGGTGCTGCTGGCGGCGTTCGGCGCGATGAACCTGTGGGCCATGGCGGTGCTCACCGCTGTGATCACCGCTGAGAAGCTGGCTCCGGCAGGCCACCTGGTGGCCCGTGCCGTGGGCATCGCCTCGCTCGCCCTGTCCGGCGCCGTGTTCTGGGTTCCGGCCCTGGCTCCGGGCCTCACCGGTGGCGGTACGGCCGGGATGTAGGACGCCCCTCAGCCGCTCGCCGGCGTCCACCGGATCCGCGTACTGCACAGGGAGACGAGGACGGCGGCCGTCGCGACGACCCCGAGGCCCCACACCAGGCTGCTCGAACTCGCCACGAAGCCGATGAGCGGTGGGCCGGCCAGCAGTCCCGTCGTGCCCATGGCGGCGACCAGCGACAGCGCCTCCGAACCCTGCTTCGCCGCGGCCACGTAGACGCACGGGGTCACGGCCGCGCACCCCAGTCCCACGCAGGCGAAACCGACGAGGGCGGCCGCCGCTCCCCCGGTCACCAGGGCGAAGGCGAGCCCGGCGGCGGCCAGGGCGCTGCCGACCAGCACGACGCGGCCGTCGCCCCAGCGGCTGCGCCAGCCGTCCGCGAAGAGGCGGGCCAGCA
Organism: Streptomyces sp. NPDC006655; assembly: GCF_040703965.1. Classification (NCBI taxonomy): domain Bacteria; kingdom Bacillati; phylum Actinomycetota; class Actinomycetes; order Kitasatosporales; family Streptomycetaceae; genus Streptomyces; species Streptomyces sp. NPDC006655. The sequence goes on from NZ_JBEYJU010000001.1 coordinate 186,442, forward strand.
CCATCATCCCGGAGAACACGGCGATGCCCATCGGCGCCAGTTCCGCCGACGCCTTGGCGACTTCTCGCAGGTAGAGGGCGGACCAGTCGTTCATGGCGCCCTCGGTCACCGTGCCGAAGGCCATGGCGCAGCACATCCAGAGCGTCATGCGGGACGGCAGGCTCCATCCGGCCCGGCTGCCGCGCGGCTTCTCCGGTGCGGGAGTCTCGTCCGGGAGCAGACCGGGCCGTGCCAGGGCCGCGAGCAGGACGAGCAGCACGGCCGCCACCGCGAAGTGCGCCATGACGGAGGAGGTGGCCGCGTTCATGCCGGAGGCGAGCAGCGCGGCGAGCAGGGAGCCGGCGCTGAAGGTCGCGTGCAGCCACGCCATGGCGTTGCGTTCGTAGCGGGTCTCCAGTGCCGTTCCCTGCGCGTTCATGGCCACGTTCAGGCATCCGACGCACACCCCGTCGGCCACCATGACCAGCAGGGCGGCCGGGTAGTCCGGCGCGAGGGCGAGTCCCAGGAGCAGCAGGGTCAGGCACAGGGCCGACAGCAGGGCCAGCCGGGCCGAGCCCAGCCGCCGCATCAGCACCGGCACCAGGGGGAAGGACGCCACGGCGCCGATGCCGGCGGCCATCAGCAGCACCCCCACCTCGGCCGCGGTCAGCCCGAGGTCCGCCTTGACCGCGGGGATCCGCGAGGCCCAGGTGGCGTACTGGAAGCCGAGGGAACAGAACAGTGCGGCGATGGCGAACCGGCTGCGCCGGAAGGGATCCTGGACAGGGAACACGCGCTTCAACTCGTTTCGTCAACTCGGGACATGTACGCGGGACATGTACACGGCGTCCGCGCCGTATCCGCCCGGAGCGATCCCCGGGTGGGCGGTGAAGCCGCGTGCCGACCAGAACCGCTCGCTGCGGCCCACGGCGATCAGCGAGATCCGCTCGAATCCGTGGGTACGGGCGGTCAGCAGCAGGTGGTCGAGGAGCCGCTGTCCCAGTCCCCTGCCGCGCAGCCGCTCCGCGACGACGATGTCGTGCAGGTGCAGGTTGGTGCCGTGCAGGTCGGTGCCATGCAGGTCGGTGGGATGCGGGTCGGTGGGATGCGGGTCGGTGCGATGCCGGTGCGCGGGGGTCGCGGGCTCTTCGGTCCGTTCGAGGTGCGGGTACGCGAAGGGCGGGTACGGCAGGGCCAGCAGGTAGCCGGCCGGCCGCGCGCGGACGTCCAGGACGAAACAGGTGTCCGGTGACGCATCCGCCCTGGACCGCAGGGCCGCGCGCCCCTCCGTGAGGCCGAGTCGCGTGTAGGCCCGGGCTTCCAGCGCGGCGATGACGTCCCAGTCGGCGTCCGCGATGGGGCGGATGCGTACGCCGTCGGCGCTCACGCGCGCGCTCCGCCGACGCAGGTGTACGGGAGGGGGGCGAAGCCGTTGAAGCCCTGGGTCGTGTAGCTGATCGCGTAGGCGCCGCTGGAGAGCACCCAGACGGGGTCGCCGGACGCCAGTTCCCGGGGGACGCGGACGAGGGCGTGTCCCTGGGGGTAGGCGTCGTCGCTGTCGCAGGTGGGGCCCGCCACCACGGCGGGGACGTATGCGCCGCCGTGGTGGGTCGGGAAGAGGAGCGGGTACTGCAGCGCGTCCATCTCGTAGAGGCCGTTGAACTTGCCGCAGCTCAGGTAGAGCCAGTACTGCTGCTCGCCGTCCGGGCCGCGCCGCTCGGCCAGGCGGGCCACGTGGGCCCGGACGGCCCCGTGGTCGGCGACGAGGTGGCGCCCCGGCTCCATCACGAACGCTAGGTGCTCGCCGTGGACCTTCCTGAGGTGCCGCATTCCCTCGCGGACGACGGCGAAGATCTTGTCCAGCGGCGGGTCCAGGGGGCGCCCGTACCGGTCGAGGTATCCCGTGGCCGGCAGACCGCCGCCGAGGTTGACGTGGTCCAGGACGATCCCGCGCCGGGCCAGGGCGGTCAGGACGTCCGCGAGACACTCGACGGCGTGGTGCCAGGCGTCCGCCGTCATCTGCTGGGAGCCGACGTGCACGGACAGTCCGGAGGGGGTCAGGCCCATCCCGCGGGCGGCCTGCAGGATCCGCACCGCGTCCGCGGGCGAGCAGCCGAACTTGTGGCTCAGTCCCCACAGGGCCCCCTCCCCGCTCGTCGCCAGCCTGCAGAACACGCGGGCGCCGGGGGCGTGGGCCGCGACGGCCGCCAGGTCCTCGAGGCTGTCGGTCACGAAGTCCCGGACGCCGAGGCGATGGGCTTCGGCGATGTCCCGGTCGGACTTGACGGTGTTGCCGTAGTGCGTCCTTTCGACCGGTACCCCGGCGCGCAGCGCCTGGCGCAGTTCGCGGGGGCTCGCCCCGTCGACCCCGGCGCCCTTCCGGGCGAGGCGGGTGAGCACCTCGTCCACCGGGCAGGTCTTCATGGCGAACCGGACGGCGACGCCGGGTAGTTCGGCCCGGAGCGTGTCGTAGCGGCTCTCGATGCCGGTCAGGTCGAAGAAGATCCGGTCCTCGGTGGCGCCCGCCAGCGCGGCGAGCAGCGGTGCGGACTCGTACGTCATCGTCGCCCTCACCGCCGCCGCGGTACGGGCGTGAGCGCGGCCGCCCGTACCAGCGACTCCCACGCCTCCGTCAGCAGGGCGAAGTCCTCGATGTCACCGCGCGCCTCGTCGAGGAGGCGTTCGCGGCGCTGCGCCAGGAGGTCGGCGAACTCGGCGTAGCGGCCGCCCAGTGCCCGGTAGGAGGCGTCGAGGACGTCGAGCCGTCGGACGTTCTCGCTCCGGTCGAGCCCCGCGCTGCGCCTGGCGAGTGCGGCCACCGCGGACGGGCGGACCTGCCCCGCACCGTCGAGCAGCGACTCGCCGGCCCTCGCCATGTGGTCGTAGACGTGGTGGAAGTAGAGCATCGAGAGCAGGAACTTGACGAAGCGCAGCTGGTACGCGGTGAACCCGGGGCCGGTGCGGCGTTCGCCGGTGTAGAAGTTGACGATGTTCCGGTTGTGCAGGACGCCCGGCAGGGCGGCGTCGTGGACCAGGTGGATCAGGAAGTAGTCGCTGCCGATCGTGTCGGTGGCGGGCGGCAGGGGCACCCGTTCGTGCACGCCGTGGAAGGCGATGTTGCACATGTCCACGCGCATGGGGTCGACCAGGGTGAGGGTGGAGTGGTCCGTGGTGAAGGCGTCCGGGCCGGCGCCCCGGAAGGACTCGTCGACGAGTCGTCCCTTCTGTTCGTCGGACCAGTGCGGCGGCGCCCACAGACCGACCATGTCGTGGTAGACGGCGGGGTCGGTGCGGAGTATCTCGCCGATGTCCACGGACAGTTCGCCGACGAACGAGCTACCGACCATCGCGACCCGCCGGTCCATGTGGTCGGCGGCCAGTGCGGTTTCGGTGACGTGGCGGGCGGCGTCGGCGGCGCGCCTGCCGAGTGTCAGCAGTTCGTGGTGGACGGGGTGGACGGTCTCGCCGTCCACCACCTGGTAGCGGCTGTCGGAGTCCCTGCGGTGGACGGACTCGCAGCCGAGCGCGGCGGCCAGGAGAAAGGCGCGGTTGGTGCAGGCGCCGTAGGAGAGGCCGGCCGGGAGCATCAGGTCCAGCAGGAGGTCGGGCTTCATGGCCCCGGACCGCTCGATCGCGCGCCGCAGGAAGTCCCGCTGCCCCGCCTCGTCGAGGTGGTGCACGACGATCCGCGGATCGGCCGGTATCCGGCGCACGGCTTCGGCGTGCCGCGCGTGAGCCGGTCCGGCGCAGGAGTCCAGGATCAGGAGGTGCACCTCGGTGTCGAAGTGCCGGACGGCGTAGGCAGCTTCACCGGCGACGGCGGTGATCGTGGCCGCGCAGGGCCTGTTGGTCGGCAGGGTCAGGCAGATGCGGCGCATGTCTCTTCTCCGGCCGGCGGTGTCGTCGCGTCGAGGTCCGCCCCGGTCCAGGACGTGAGGCCCAGCAGCCTGGCGCCGAGTTCGTCGAGCGTGGCGCGCCCGTACCGCAGGGACTCGTGCCGGGTGGCGTCGCCCAGCAGCGTCCCGTTCCAGTCGGGCGTGGCGAGGGTGCGCCAGGACTCGACGCGGGAACGCCTGAGCGTCTCGTGGGACTCCAGGGCGGGCATCATCGACAGGTACTGGACCGCGCGTACCTCCTGGTCGGCGGTGTTCGGTGCCACCCCGTGCGCCAGCAGGCCGTTGAAGATCAGCAGGTCGCCGGCCGCCATCTCCGGGCGCACCACGGGGAACTCGGAGCGGTCGATCCTGGGCCGGATCGGGTCACGGTCGGCCGGCTGGAACACCTTCCACTGGTCGAACCGCTTGAAAAGCTCCGGGCAACACTGGAAGCCGCCGAGTTCCGGCTTGGTGTCGGTGAGGGCGATGATCCCCTGGACCCGCTGCGGCAGCACGGCGAGCGTGGTGTCGACGTCCCAGTGGAGTTCGATGTCGAAGCCCTCGTCCGTGTGCGGGATCAGGGCGCGGTCACGGTTCTTGATGTTGGGCGGGTTGAGGTTGAGCCGGTCGAGGGTCACCCACAGCTCTTCGCAGTCCCAGACGTCGACGAACGCGTCGTAGACCCGCCGGGTCTGGCGGCTGTCCCAGATGAGCTGGTGGTGGTAGGCCTCGACGAAGCCGTAGATGTGCAGTTCCCGGTCGAGGTCGGAGCGGTAGGCGCGCTCCTCGTACCAGGTCTCGGGGCGCTCGGGGTCGAGTCCCTGGAACTCCCAGGCGAAGTCCAGCAGTCGGCGGGCCGCCGTGGCGGGGACGGCCTGCTTGACCACCACGTAGCCATAGGTCTGCCAGAAGGCGAAGTCCTCCTCGGACAGGACGCGCAGGGGGCGGGTCTTCTTCAGGTCCCGCAGGGGTGTCGGGGCGAGATAGGTCTCGCCGTCCGAGCTGAAGTAGGGGGTGTCCGAGGGGGCTCGATGGAGATAACGGTCAGTCGTGGACATACGGTGCTCCACACCTCGTTCTCGGGGACCGGCGACCCCAAGCGGGTCGCCGACTGCGCGGCGTGAGGGGCGGACACCGTTCCGGCAGGGTCACTGCACCACGGGCCACACCAGCCCCTCTTCGAACTCGCGTGCAACCAACTTGGACTAGACCAACTGGCCGTGTCAAACACCCCAGTTGAGGGCGCCTTTTCGCCAACACGGCGCGATGTGGGCCCACTTGACACGTGCGGCTAGCCTGAGCGGGAACCCATTGGTCTGTACCAACAGAAGGGGCATGCTCGATGGTCTCCAGCAAGCACAGCCAGGAGTTGCGCCGGCTGGCACACTCCGTCCTCCAGCCGGGCTTCGTGGGCACCGAGGCCCCGGACTGGGTGCTGCGCGAGATCGGCGACGGGCTCGCGTCGGTCGTGCTCTTCTCCCGCAACATCGTCACGCCCGAGCAGGTGGCGCGGCTCACCGGACGACTCCGCGCGGAGAACCCCGAGTTGATCATCGCCATCGACGAGGAGGCCGGCGACGTCACCCGAATCGAGTCGGCCACCGGCTCCACCCGGCCGGGCAACTTCGCACTCGGAACCGTCGACGACACCGAGTTGACCGAGGCGGTCGCCGCCGACCTGGGACGGCAGCTGCACACGGCCGGTGTCAGCCTCGACTACGCCCCCAGTGCGGACGTGAACTCCAACCCCGACAACCCGATCATCGGGGTCAGGTCCTTCGGCGTCGACGCCAAGGTGGTGGCACGGCACACCGGGGCGTGGATCCGGGGACTCCAGTCGGCCGGTGTCGCCGCCTGTGCGAAGCACTTCCCCGGCCACGGCGACGTGGCCGTCGACTCCCACCACGGCCTGCCCGTCTACGACGCCGACCGCGCGCGGATCGCCGAGCAGGCCCTGCCGCCGTTCCGCGCCGCACTCGACGCGGGCGTCCGCGCGGTGATGAGCGGCCACCTGCTGGTCCCCGCCTACGACCCCGAACTGCCCGCCACCCTGAGCCGGCGCATCCTGGACGAACTGCTGCGTCAGGAGCTCGGGTTCGACGGAGTCGTCGTCACCGACGCCATCGAGATGGGCGCCGTGGCGGGCACCTACGGGATCGGCGGAGCCACGGTCAGGGCCGTCGCCGCAGGTGCCGACGCCGTCTGCGTCGGCGGCGAGAACGCCCAGGAGGCCACCGCGGTCCAGCTCGTGGACGCCCTGGTGGACGCCGTCCGCTCGGGCGAGCTTCCGGCGGAGCGACTCGCGGAGGCGAGCGCGCGGGTCCGGGAGTTCGCGGCCTGGTCGGCGGCGCTCAGTCCGGCCGGCGCCACCGCCTGGGACGCCGATGGCATCGGCTTCACCGCGGCCCGCCGCGCCCTCCGCCTGACCGGGGCCGTGCGCCACGTCCTGCCCCTGGTCACCGCGCCGCACGTGGTGGAACTCGCCCCCAGCACCAACCTGGCCATCGGCGCGGAAACCCCGTGGGGCGTGGCCGCCCCGCTGGGCGAACGGCTGCCCGGGACCACGTCCGCCCGGGTGTGCCACGAGGACCTGCGCACCGGCGCCACCGCGCTGGAGGCGCGGGCGCTGGCACCCGCGTCGGGACGGCCGCTGGTCGTCGTGGTCCGCGACGCCGCCCGGCACGCCTGGATGGCGCGGGCCCTCACGGAGCTGGTCGCCGCCCGGCCGGACGCGATCGTGGTGGAGATGGGCCTGCCGGGCACCGTGGTCCCCTCGGCCGCCCAGATCTTCACCCATGGCGCCACGGCCGCCTCCGGGATCGCCGCCGCCGAGGTGCTGGCGGGTGCCCTTTAGTGCAGACCTGAGTGCAACTTCCCTACCCCCGAGCCGCGTTGACGCCTCCCCGGCACTTCCCTACGTTCCGAGAGCGCTCTCACCCCGCCCCTCGAAGCAGCGAGGTTCCATGCCCCCCGTACCGAGGCCGCGAGGCCGTCTCCCGCGCCGGCCGGCCGCGGCACTCGCCCTGGCGCTGTTCACCGTCCTCGTCCCGCTCACGCCCCCCGCGGCCGCCACCGGCACCTCGGCGTCGGCCACCGTCTGCAACAGGTACTGCGACGCGCGGGACCCCGCGCTCTCCCCGGACGACCGGGCACCGGTCACGGCGGACGTCTACTCGCGGTCGGTCGTCCTGCACTTCGACGACACCGACGCCATGGGCTGGGCCTCCATCGACAACGGCGACCCCGGTGACGAGGTCTGGCTCGACCGCTCCTTCGACGGCGGCCGCACCTGGAGTTCGGGCAGCAGACTGGGCGACACCGTCGTGCCCGCCGGTCGGCGCGGCCGGCGCACGCTGATGTACAACGTGGACGACTGGAACAACCTCGGCGTGGGCGCCCTGCGCGCCTGCGGAAAGGCCGGGGACCGCGCCGAGATCGCCTGCACCCCCTGGGCGCGCGCCACGTGGAACGCGGGCGAGCCGCGCACCGCCGCGGCCACCGCCCTGATGGCCTTCTACGACTACGGAACCGGCCTGTTCGACACCACCGGCTGGTGGAACTCCGCGAACGCCCTGACCGCCGTCATCGACAATATCCGTGTGACGGGCATGGACAGTTACCGCTACGCGATCGCCCGCACCTACGCCCTGAACGTCAACGCCCAGGGCGGGCGGTTCCGCAACGACTACCTCGACGACACCGGCTGGTGGGGACTGGCCTGGGTCGCCGCGTACGACCTGACCGGTGACAGCCGCTATCTGGACACGGCCCGCGCGGACGCCGATCACATGGCGGCCTACTGGGACGGCACCTGCGGCGGCGGAGTGTGGTGGAGCACGGCGAGGACGTACAAGAACGCGATCGCCAACTCCCTCTACATCCAGCTCAACGCCGCGCTGCACAACAGGATCGCGGGCGACTCCGCGTACCTCGACCGGGCCCGCAGCGGCTGGAGCTGGTTCCAGGGCACCGGCATGATCAACGGCTCGCACCTGGTCAACGACGGTGTCGACCTGTCCACCTGCGGCAACAACGGGGGCACCGTCTGGTCGTACAACCAGGGCGTCCTGCTCGGCGCGCTCGCCGAGCTGTACCGGGCCACCGGCGACGGCGGACTGCTCACCGGCGCACGGGAGATCGCCGACGCCGCCACCACGACCTCGCTGCTGAACACCTCCGGCGGCATCCTGCGGGACCCGTGCGAGAGCGCTGACTGCGGAGCCGACGGGCCGTCCTTCAAGGGCGCCGACGTGCGCGGCCTCGGCAGGCTCGACTCGGTGCTGCCGGACCATCCGTACACCGCGTACCTCGAACGCCAGGCGGCCGGCGCCCACGCGAACGACCGCAACGCCCTCGACCAGTACGGTCTGCGCTGGTACGGACCGCTCGACCAGGTGGACGCCGCACGCCAGCAGAGCGCCCTCGACCTGCTCGACGCGGCACCCTGACGGAGTCAGGAACCCGCCAGGAAGGAGATCCTCACCTTCCGCTCGGGATTGTCCTTGTTCGTGTCGACCAGGCACACCGACTGCCAGGTGCCCAGTTCCAGACGGCCGTCGATCACCGGGAGGGTGGCGTGCGGGGGCACGATCGCCGGGAGGACGTGGTCGCGGCCGTGGCCCGGACTGCCGTGCCGGTGCTGCCAGCGGTCGTCGGCGGGAAGCAGGGTGTGGAGCGCGGCCAGCAGGTCGTCGTCACTGCCGGCGCCGGTCTCCAGGACCGCGATGCCGGCCGTGGCGTGCGGGACGAAGATGTTCAGCAGTCCGTCGCGGCCGTCCGCCGCCTCGCGGAGGAAGGCCTCGCAGTCGGCGGTCAGGTCGACGACCCGCTCCCGCGATCCGGTGGCTACGTTGAGTACTCGTGTGGTGAATGCATCCGACATGTCTCCATCCTGACCCACGCGCCGGGCTCCCGGCCGAGCGGCCGTACGGGAAGATCCACGACCGCTCCTCGGTTGGCAGAGGCGTGAACAGTGAGCGCGAGGTCGAGGTGGTCGTCATCGGCGCCGGTCAGGCCGGTCTGTCCAGCGCCTATCATCTGCGGCGCACCGGCTTCGAGCCGGACCGTGACTTCGTGGTCCTGGACCGCTCCCCCGCCCCGGGCGGCGCCTGGCAGTTCCGGTGGCCGTCGCTGACGTACGGCAAGGTGCACGGGATGCACGCGCTGCCGGGCAAGGAGCTGACCGGAGCCGATCCCGCGCGGCCGTCCGCGGAGGTCGTCGGTGAGTACTTCGCCGACTACGAGCGCACCTTCGACCTGCGGGTACGACGGCCCGTCGACGTCCGTGCGGTACGCGCGGCCGAGGACGGCCGGCTGCTCGTGGAGACCGGTGCCGGGGACTGGTCCACGCGGGCGCTGATCAACGCCACCGGCACCTGGGAACGGCCGTTCTGGCCCCGCTACCCGGGCCAGGAGACCTTTCGGGGGCGCCAGTTGCACACCGCGCAGTACGCGGGGCCCGAGGAGTTCGCCGGCAAACGGGTGGTGGTCGTCGGCGGCGGCGCCTCCGGCACCCAGCACCTGCTGGAGCTGGCCCCGTACGCGGCGGCCACCACCTGGGTCACCCGGCGTCCGCCGGTGTTCCGCGAGGGGCCCTTCGACGAGGGCGCGGGCCGGGCCGCGGTGGCGCTGGTGGAGGACCGGGTACGGCAGGGGCTGCCCCCGCGGAGTGTGGTGTCGGTCACCGGGCTGCCGCTCAACGACGCGATCCGGCAGGGCCTGCGGGACGGCGTCCTCGACCGGCAGCCGATGTTCGACCGCATCACCCCCGGCGGGGTGGACTGGAACGACGGCCGTCACGTGGACGCCGATGTCATCCTCTGGGCCACCGGTTTCCGGGCCGCCCTCGACCACCTGGCGCCGTTGCGGCTGCGCGAGGCGGGCGGCGGGATCCGGGTCGAGGGGACCCGGGCGGTCGCCGACCCGCGTGTCCACCTCGTCGGTTACGGCCCGTCGGCCAGCACCATCGGCGCCAACCGCGCGGGCCGCGAGGCCGTCCGGGACATCAGGCGGCTGCTGGCCGGGGAACCGGTCGCGGCCTGACGCGCGGGCGGCCGCTCAGCGCGGCCGGCCGGCGGCGGACGGCTGCTGCGCCCCGCCGCGCAGGGCGTTGAACTCGGTGACGTTGCGCTGGTGTTCCGCGAAGTCGGCGGTGAACCTCGTGTCGCCCGGCTTGACCGTGACGAAGTACAGCCAGTCGCCCGGCGTGGGGTTCAGGGCGGCCCGCATCGCGTCCTCACCCGGGTTGTCGATCGGCGTGGGCGGCAGGCCCATGCGCTGGTAGGAGTTGTACGGGCTGTCGCTGCGGGTGTCCGCCACGGTGGTGTCGAGGGTCCTGCGGTCGAGGCCGTAGTTGAGGGTGACGTCCATCTGGAGCGGCATACCGCGTTGCAGCCGGTTGAAGACGACCCGGGCCACCTTCCCCATGTCGGCCTTGTTCGCGGCCTCGGCCTGGACGATGCTGGCGACGGTCACCGCCTGGTAGACGTTCATCGCGTCGCGCTGGGCGCCGGCCGCGAGAGGCGCTTTGTCGAACCGCTGGTGGGCGGTGCCGACCATGGACCGCAGCAGGGACTGCGGGGTCGCGTCCCGCGCCACCGGGTAAGTGGCCGGGAAGAGGTAGCCCTCCGGGTTGCCCTCCGCCTCGCCGGGCAGTTCCAGGCCCGCGCTGCCGACGGACTGCCTGGTGGTGCCGGCGGGGAGGGCGAGGGCCTTGTCGACGGCGTCGTACACCTGGGAGGCTCGCCAGCCCTCCGGGACGACCAGGGTCGTGGACCCGTCCGCCGCGCCGTGCAGGGTCAGCAGCGGCACCGCCACGGCCGCGCCGGCCACGACGAAGCCGGCCGCGACAAGGGTGAGCCTGCCCCGGGGCGTCAGCCGGATCGTGGTCCGTCGGAGCGGCTTGCGTGACGGAGAGTTCATCTGCATGCGGGAACATTAGCCCGCATACATCCACAAATCCGGCATATCTTCTGCTTGTCGGCGGAGCCCCGTCCTCACGCCGTCGGCTGCCCCGCCGTCTCCAGTCGGGCGTCCCGGCGCACCAGGGCCGCGTACCGCCCGTCGCGTTCGAGGAGTTCCTCGTGCGTGCCGCGTTCGGCCACCCTCCCGGAGTCGAGGACCACGATCTGGTCGGCGCCCCGGATCGTCGACAGCCGGTGGGCGATGGTGATCGTCGTGCGGTTGGCCGACAGTGCGTCGATGGCGTCCTGGACCGCGTGTTCGGTGCGGGTGTCCAGAGCGCTGGTCGCCTCGTCGAGGATCAGGATCGGCGGGTCGCGCAGGATGGTGCGCGCGATGGCCAGCCGCTGCTTCTCACCGCCGGAGAAGCGGTGACCGCGCTCGCCCACGATCGTGTCGTAGCCGTCGGGCAGGGCGGCTATGTGCTCGTGTATCTGCGCCGCGCGGGCCGCCGCGTGCAGTTCCTCGTCGGTGGCGTCCGGCTTGGCGAAGCGCAGGTTGTCGGCGACCGAGGCGTGGAAGAGGTACGTCTCCTGGGAGACGACGCCGACCGCGCGGGCGAGGGTGTCGAAGTCGAGGTCGCGGACGTCGACGCCGTCGAGGGTGACGCGCCCGCCGGTGACGTCGTAGAGCCGGGGAACCAGGTAGCCGAGTGTGGACTTGCCGGCGCCCGTCGGTCCGACGACGGCCAGACTGCCGCCGGCCGGGACGGTGACGTCGATGCCGTCGAGGACGGGGCCGCCCTTGTCGTCGTAACGGAACTCGACCTTCTCGAAGCGGACCTCGCCCTTCACCCGGTCGAGGTGGACGGGCTCGGCCTGCTCGGTGATGTCGATCGGCAGGTCGAGGTACTCGAAGATGCGCTGGAAGAGCGCCAGGGAGGTCTGGATCTGGACGCCGGTCGCCAGCAGGCTGACGGCCGGGCGGAACAGGCCCTGCTGGAGGGAGACGAAGGCGACGATGGTACCGAGCGAGATCTGCGGGCCGCCCGTCCGCAGGGCCATCCCCGCCGCCCAGTAGATGACGGCCGGCATCGCGGCCATCACGATCGTGATCACGGCCATCCGCCAGCGGCCTGCCATGTTCGACCGCACCTCCAGGTCGACGAGCTGCTCCGACTCGTCCGCGAAGGAGGCGGTGAGCGAGTCGGCGCGGCCCATGGTGCGGCCGAGCAGGATGCCGCTGACGGAGAGCGACTCGGTGACCGTGGCGGCCATCACGGCCATCTGCTTCTGGCGCTGGGTGGTGATCTTCTTGCGTTCGTTGCCGACCCGGCGGCTGATCCACACGAAGACCGGGAGCAGCACCAGGGAGACGACGGTGAGCCGCCAGTCGAGGGCGATCATCGCGACGACGGTGGCGACCACGCCGGTCAGGTTCGAGACCAGGGACGTGGCGGTGGAGGTGACGGTGGCCTGCATGCCGCCGATGTCGTTGGCGATGCGGGACTGCACCTCGCCGGTGCGGGTGCGGGTGAAGAAGGCGAGCGACATGCGCTGTAGCCGGCCGTACACGGCGGTGCGCAGGTCGTGCATGACGCGCTGCCCGACGGTGGTGGATATCAGCGTCTGGAGGACGCCGAAGACGCTGGTGAGAACGGCACTGAGGATCATGCCCAGCGCGAGCAGGCTGAGCAGTCCGGTGCGGCCCTGCGGGATCGCGGTGTCGAGGATCGCCTTCAGCAGGAAGGGGGTGGCGACCGACACCAGCGAGGCGGCGCCGACCAGCAGGCCGACGACGGCGAGGCGCCCGCGGTAGGGACGGAAGAGGGCGAGGATGCGGCGCACCTGGCGGGGTTGCCCGGCCGAAGCGCCGTCGGGGGTCCAGTTGATCTCGTCTCGGGGCATGGCTCCTACGGATGGGTGCGGTGAGTGCGGACTCACGGAGGATAGCTCACTGTTACCTATACTCACAATGCACATGGTCCTGATATTGTTTCCCGTATGAGCATCCCCGACCCCGACGGCCCGCTCGCCGAACAGCTGCTGCGCCTCACGCGCCGCGTGTGGCGTATCCAGAAGCGCCACCTCCAGGCGCGCGATCTGGGTGTCACGCCGGCCCAGTCCCGGCTGCTGCGCACCCTCGCGCACTACGACGCGCCCCCGCGCATGGCCGATCTCGCCGAGCGCCTCGAAGTGGTGCCGCGCGCGGTGACGACGCTGGTCGACGGTCTGGAGGCGAGCGGACAGGTGCGCCGGGTGCCGGATCCGACGAACCGCCGGGTGACCCGGATCGAGATCACGGACGCGGGGCACGCAACCCTGCGCGAGCTGCACGCGGCCCGGAAGGCCGCGGCGGCGGAGATCCTGGCACCGCTGTCGCAGGAACAGCGGGAGGCGCTGGGCGGGCTGCTGGACACGCTGGTCGACCATCCGGTGGCGGCCAGGCATTGCTGAGGCGCGCCCGGGCGGCTCCCTTCCGTAAGGTCCGGGAAGGGAGCCGCCCGGGGCGTACGGCCACCGGTCAGCTGTCGAGCACCGGTTCCTTGACCGGCACCTGCTCCGGCTCCGGCTCCGGCTCCGGCTCCGGCTCCCTGGCAGGCTCCCGCTCCGGCTCCCTGGCCGGCTCCACCTCACCACCCAGCACCTTCTTCGCCCGCTCGACGTCCAGCGCGCCCTCCCAGCGGGAGACGGCGAAAACGGCGACGCAGTTGCCGAGCAGGTTGGTGACGACACGCATCGAGTCCATGATGCGGTCGACGCCGAGCAGCAGGGCGACGGCGCCGGCCGGGATCGCGCCGAGCGAGGAGGCGGTCGCGGACAGCGCGAGGAAGGCCGAGCCGGGGATGCCGGCCATGCCCTTGCTGGTGAGCATCAGCACCAGGACGACGGTGATCTGCTGTCCCGGGCTCAGGTCGACGCCGACGGCCTGGGCGATGAACAGGGTGCCGATGGACAGGTAGAGCGAGGCGCCGTCGAGGTTGAAGGAGTAGCCGGTGGGCAGCACCAGGCCGACCGCGTCGTCCCGCGCGCCCGCCGTGCGCAGCTTCTGCATCACGCGCGGCAGCACGGACTCCGTGGAGGCGGTGCCGAGCGCGAGCAGCAGCTCGGCGCGGATGTAGCGGACGAACCGCCAGAGGCTGAGCCCGGTCAGCGCCTTGAGGGCGACGGCGAGCAGGGCGACGAAGAGCGCGGCGGCCGCGTAGCACAGGACGATCAGCTTGGCGTAGGTCTCGATCACGCCGAGCCCGTACTGGCCGATCAGGACCGCCGTCGCGCCGAAGACGGCGATCGGGGCGAGGCGCATCACGAAGCCGACGATCGCGAAGACGACCTCCTGGGCCTGCTCGACGGCCGGCAGCACCTGCGGCACCCTGGTGTGCCCGAGGTGCAGCAGGGCCGCGCCCACCAGGCAGGCCAGCACGAGCACCTGGAGCAGGGAGTTCTCGGCGAAGGCGCCTATGAAACTGGTCGGCAGGGCGTCGAGGACGAACTCCGTCGTGGAGGGCAGCGACCCGCCGCCCGTCTTCGCGTCGACCGCCTTGGCGCTCAGCGTGGCGGGATCGACGTGCATGCCGGAGCCGGGCTGGACGACGTTGGCGGCGACGAGTCCGATGACCAGCGCGAGCGTGCTCGCCACCTCGAACCAGATCAGCGCCTTGAGCCCGATCCGGCCGAAGGCCTTCAGATCACCGGCCTTGGCGATGCCGACGACGACCACGCAGAACACCAGCGGGGAGATGATCGTCTTGATGAGCCGGGTGAAACCGTCGCCGAGCGGCTGGAGGTCCGCGGCGAAGCCGGGCCACAGCCTCCCGACGACGATTCCGAGCACGAGTGCGCAGGCGACCTGCGCGAAGAGAGAGGTACGCAGCATGCGTGCGACGCGTCGCGGCGGGGACGGTACGGACTGCGGCACGGGCACTCCTTGTGGGGGTGTCGACTCGCGGAAGCCGAGCGGGACTTCTGCGATACGGAAAGCGACTTCCGTGCCGATCACTCTGCGGGCCTTCTTGCTCCCGTCCGAAACCGCGGTGTGTCAGCCAGGTAAATCCCATGCCGAGTGACGCATCGCACACCACTCTCTTCAGCAGCCGCTGTGATCCTCCGTCAGCACCCCCTGCGCGGTGGCCAGCGAGCGGTCGTAGCACCCGTCCGCCCCGTACCGCCGGTAGTGCTCACCGGACGTACCGACGGCGTGCCGCTGGTCGCGGGGCACGTCCAGGAGGTAGGAGGCGTCACCGCGGTAGGAGTCGTCCGACCACGACCAGCCGCCTCGGGGCCGGAGGACCGCGGCCCGGTCGCCGAGGGCGAGTTCGGTGCGCAGCCGGTGGTCCGCGCCGACGGTGACGGCGCCGTTCATCGTGTACGTCAGCCGGGTGCGCGTCGTCCGCGGCGCTCCGCCCGCCCGCACGGTGACGCTCTGGTCGTCCGTCCAGACGGCGTCGAGGGCGTCGGTCGTCTCGCCGTCGTTCCAGCGGTGCGCAGAGGTGTTGGCGAGCGTCCGGCCGACGGTGGTGGTCACCCGGCCGTGCGAAGTGTCGACGTATCCGGAGACGGTGAGCCGGTGCCCGGCGTCGGTGTCGACCCGGTGCTCCCCGGTACCCGGCGTGTAGAGCGAGGTGTTGACGGGTTCGGAGGCGGTGATCCCGGTGAGCCCGCCGGTCACGTGGGCGCGGTGGGCGTCCTGCCAGACCAGTACGTTCACCGAGGTGCTCCAACCGGCCTGCCCCTCGGGCACTCCGGCCACCGAGACGTCGACCCGGTGCGGGCGGCCGTCGTTCAGAAGCCCGGCGAACGGGGTCAGGTCGTATTCGATCGGCTTGACGTCGAAGGCCCGGGGGCCGGGGACGACGTACCAGAGGTAGGGGTTGGACCAGCCGCCGGTCCACACGTTCGGGAACGGCGCGGCGATTCCGGCCGGCCGGCCGTCGACCTCGATCCGCACCTCCCGGTAGGGTCCCTTGTCCGCCTTGCAGGAGTACGACGCCGGATCGGCCACCGTCAGGTACCAGAACTCCTCGCAGCCGCCGCCGGACCCGGTGGCGTACACCTCGGCGACGATGCGTTCGCTGTTGCGCGGGGTGGTGAGGGTGGCGCCGCCGTCGGTGAGGGTGAGCACCTTGTCCGGGGGCGTGACCTCGGGGCGTCCCGTGTAGAAGGTGAGGGTGACCTTGACGTCGATGACGCCGGTGTAGGTGTCGTCCACGACGTTGCCGATGAGCATCTCGACGTCCTGGGCGCCACGGAAGGTGTCGCCGTAGCGGGTGACGTCCTTCTCCACGTGCCACTCGATGCCGTCCGGGGAGGGCTCGGGGGTGGAGGTGCGCAGGACCTCGACGCCGCCGACGCGCAGGTAGCCGAGGCGGTCGTACTGACGGCCCTTCACCTTGCCGTCCAGTCGCAGCACCACCTTGCTCCAGCGGTCGCCGCACCCGCGCGGGGGCGTGTACGTGCCCCGGTACGGCGTGAAGTCACGGAACTGCGCCTCCGCCAGCGTGACCCGGCAGGACCTGGCGTGTTCGGGCACGGACACCGGCGGAGCGGCGGTGACCGGGTCGTGCCAGTCGGTGCCGAACTCGGCGGGTACGTCGGCCGCGCGGGCGGCTGGGGCGCCCGTGCCGAGCAGCGCGCCGGCCAGGAGGGTCGCTCCGACAATCATGGACATGACGATCCGGCTTCTCATGCCGGTGTTCTACGGGGAGTTGCAGGCCCACCGCAATGGGCGGACCGGCCGCGATCACACCGCCGTCGCGCACCCTGCTCGGGCGCATCCGATACGGACATATAGTGCTATGACCTGGCACTGGTGTCACAGTGCTGCCATGCAGATCACGACCGCTCGTGTCCGCCGCGCGGCCCTGGCCCTCGCCCTCGGCGGGGCCGTCGCCCTCACCTGCCACACCGTTCTCGCCGGCCTCCCGCGCGAGGGCCACCGCTCCCCCGCTCCCGGCCCCTCCGGCCTGGCCCCCGCCCCCGGCGCCCCCGGCATCGGCGACCCCCTCATGCCACTGGACGGCAACGGCGGTTACACCGTCCGGCGTTACACGCTCGACCTCGACTGGCGGGCCCCCGGGACGCCCTTCCCGGCCGGCACCACCATCGCCGCCACCGCCACCCAGGACCTGTCCCGATTCGACCTGGACTTCGCCGGCAACACCCTGCACCGGGTCACCGTCGACGGCGCACCGGCCACCGCCGTACGCGACGGGGACGAACTCGTCGTCACCCCCGCGCACCCGATCCCGCACGGCGGCGCCTTCACCGTCCGCGTCACCTACACCGCCGACCCCACCGGGCGGCGGCAGCGGACCGACGCCATCCGGGAGTACGGCTGGGTGCCCACCCCCGACGGCACCCTGATCTACGCTCAGCCCGACGGCGCCAAGCTGGTCTTCCCGGTGAACGACCACCCCAGCCTGCGCGCCCCGGTCACCTTCCACATCACCACCCCGCCCGGTCTGCGAGCGGTGGCCAACGGGCGGCTCGTCGACCGCGCCGGGCAGCCGGGCGGACGGGTGCGGTGGACGTACGACTCCGAGGAGCCGATCGCTGCCCAGCTGGTCCAGGTGGCCATCGGGAGGTTCACGTTCGCCGACGGCCGGGGCCCGCACGGGCTGCCCCTGCGGGACGTGGTGCCGGACGGCCTGGTCACGGACACCGGGGCCGCCCGCTCGCGCACCCCGGACCACCTCGCCTGGCTGGAACGGCGACTCGGCCCGTACCCGTTCCCCCGCTACGGCGTACTCGTCGGTGACACCGACCTGCCGGTGGCCCTGGAGACGCAGTCGCTGTCCGTCGTACCGAAGGACGACCTGCTGGGTGACCCGGCCGACGCCGAGCGCAACCTCGTCCACGAACTGACCCACCAGTGGACGGGTGACAGCGTCGCCATCCGGCGCTGGTCGGACCTGTGGCTGAGTGAGGGTCATGCCCGGTACTACGAACGGCTGTACGCCGCCGAGCACGGCGGGGTCGGCATGGCGGACGCCATGCGGGCCGCGTACGAGCAGCACGACCAGTGGCGTCACGACGACGGCGCGCCCGCCGAACCCACGGAGCCGACGCTCTTCAAGGTGATGCGGTACGACGGCTCGGCGCTGGTGCTGTACGCCCTGCGGGAGAAGGTCGGTGACGAGGCGTTCGACCGGATCGAGCGCACCTGGGTGACCAGGTACCGGGGCCGGGCCGCCGGCACCCGGGACTTCGTCGCGCTCGCCTCCGAGGTCGCGGGTGAGGATCTGACGCCGTTTCTGACTCCTTGGCTGTACGGCCCGGACACCCCCGAGATGCCCGGTCACCCCGACTGGCACGTGGACCCGGTCGAGGACTGACGGGACGCGCCCGGGGTCCGCCCCGTCGCGCGTCCGGATGCCGGAACGGTGCCCGCCGACCGGGTGGCCTCTGGCGCAGCACTGGTCCACCCGGTTGACGTTCGGCGCGCCGTGCCGCGCCGGGCACGGAAACGTACGAGGGGTGACATGACGGGCGACTCCGCTGCCCTGGTTGCGACGAGCGTGGTTGGAGACCCTCAGCAAGCGGTTGGAGACCCTCTGGTATGAGAAGAACTGTCGCTCCACGTGCGCCCGGCGCCCTTCGGACCTGCCGTCTGACGGCCTGCCTGATCGCGACGGCCGCGCTGCTGCCACCACTGCTGATCCTTCCGGCCTCCGGCGCCGACGACACCGAGGACCAGCGCCTGCAGAACGCCTTCACGGACGCCGCGCGCGAGTTCCACGTGCCGCGCAGTGTGCTCATGAGCGTCTCGTACATGCAGTCGCGCTGGGACGCCCACCCGGGAACCCCGAGCGCCGCGGGCGGCTACGGGCCGATGCACCTGATGGCCGCCGACCACGGCGGCGCCCCCGCTCCGGCACCGGGCCCGCAGGCGCCGGGCGGCCGGTCCGACGACCCGCTCGCGGGGACGGCGTTCACCGCCGTCGGCCACGCCGTGCAGCCCGCCAGCCTGGAACGCGCCGCACGACTGATCCGGGTCCCGGCCGGACAGCTGCGGACGGACGCCGTCGCCAACGTGCGCGGCGGCGCGGCGCTGCTGGCCGCCGCGCAACGGCATCTCGGCAAACCGCTCAGCACCCGCCCCGAGGACTGGTGGCAGGCGGTGGAACGTTTCCCCGGTACCCGTGACGTGACCTCCGCGGCCACCTACGCGGACGACGTCTTCGGCCTGATCCGCCGGGGTGCGCACCGGACCACCGCCGAGGGGCAGGAGGTCACCCTGCCCGCCTCCCCCGGCGTCAGAGCACACCCCGGCCCGCCGGCGGCACCGCGGCCGAAGAACGTCGAGTGCCCGCCCGAGCTGTCCTGCGACTGGCTCGCCGCGCCCTACGAGGAGATCGACGACGACGGCGACTACGGAAACCACGACCTCGCCGACCGGCCCCGGGACCAGCGGATCGAGTACATCGTCATCCACGACACCGAGTCGACGCTGCCGAACATGTTCAGGACCGTGCAGGATCCGACCGAGGCCTCCTGGCACTACTCCGTCCGCTCCAGCGACGGCCACATCACCCAGCACGTCAGGACGAAGGACGAGGCCTGGCACTCCGGCAGCAAGTTCGTGAACGCCCGCTCCATCGGCGTCGAGCACGAGGGGTTCCTGGCCCATCCCGGGACCTGGTACACGGAGCAGATGTACCGTTCCTCGGCGCGCCTGGTCCGCTTCCTGGCGAAGAAGTACGGCATCCCCATGGACCGGCAGCACATCTTCGGTCATGACAACGTGCCGGCGCCGACCGCCGACTCCATCCCGGAGATGCACGAGGACCCCGGTCCCTTCTGGGACTGGCGGCACTACTTCGACCTGCTCGGCGCGCCGCTGAAGGCGACGGCCCCACCGGACAGCCCGATGGTGATGATCCTGCCGGACTACGCCACCCACAAGCCCCGCTACACGGGGTGCGAGGGCGACGGCAAGCGGTGTCAGCCGCACGGCTCCAGCGCCGTGCGGCTGTACACCCGGCCGGACGAGAGCGCCCCGCTGATCCAGGACCCCGGCCGCAGGCCGGACGGCGAGGACTCCACGGAGGACGTCAGCGATCTCGGGTCACGTGTCTCCACCGGCCAGACGTTCGCCGTCGCCGACCGCAGCGGTGAGTGGACGGCGATCTGGTACCAGGGCCGCAAGGCGTGGTTCAAGAACCCCGCCGCGCACCCGACGGCCGTCGGTGCGAGCGGCCGCATGGTGACCCCGAAGGAGGGGCTGGCGGAGATCCCGGCGTTCGGGCGCGCCCTCCCGGAGGAGGACGCCTACCCGGAGGGGGTCGAGGAGGAGGAAGAGGCGCCGCTGCCCTACACCGTCCGGGCGGGCCAGCGGTACGTCACCCAGTCCGGCGTCGGCGGTTCCTACGTCGACAGGTCGACGTTCTCCGACGTACCCCAGCCGGTGGTGCTGGGCCACGAGAGGTACTACGAGATCCAGTTGGGCCACCGCCTCGCCTACGTCAGGGCGAACGACGTGGACCTGCTGGACACGCACGGCACGCCGTCCCACTAGGACGGCACCGAGGTGCAGCCGTGGGACGCCGCCCGGACCCTGCCCGGGCGACGTCCCACGGCTGTACGCGTTTCGGCCGACCGCGATAAAACCGTTTGATTTCGAGCACGCACCGGCGCGAACCTGTCACGGCTTGTCACCGCCCTTTCCCACCGATTCCCCCCTCCCCGACACGAGCCGCTGGGACGTCACCGCTCATGCAGATTCAAGATCTTCCGTATGCCGATCCGGGTGTGCCGGACGCCCGCTCGGGACCCCGGCTCCTGTGGTGGCTGGGGCGCAACCAGCTGGGCGGCCAGCTCAAGGCACTGGCCTGGGGACTGCTGCACTTCGTGTCCGTCTCCCTGCTGCCGTTCTGTGTGGGCTCCGCCGTCCAGGCCGTCGTCGACCGCTCCGGCTCCAGGCTGGCGCTGACCGGCGGTCTGCTGGTGCTGTGCGGTACGGCGATCGCGGTGGGCGACACCTTCCTGCACCGGACGGCCGTCACGAACTGGATCACCGCGGCCGCCCGCGTGCAGCAACTGCTCGCCCGCAAGGCCGCCGAGCTCGGCTCCGCGCTGACCCGGCGGGTGGCGGCCGGCGAGGTGGTGGCCGTCTCCACCGCCGACGTGGAACGGATCGGGTGGTTCGTGGAGGCCGTCTCCCGCTTCACCGCGGCCGCGGTGACCGTGGTCGGGGTCGGCGTGGGCCTGCTCCTCTACCAGCCCGCCCTCGGCTGGGTCGTCGCCGTCGGCCTGCCCCTGGTCGCGCTGGCCGTGCTGCCGCTGCTGCCCCGGGCCACCCGGCGCGCGGACCTCCAGCGCACCAAGGCCGGCCGCGCCACCGAACTGGCCTCGGACACCGTCGCCGGACTGCGCGTGCTGCGCGGCATCGGCGGCGAGGACCTCTTCCTCGACCGCTATCGCAGCGCCTCCCAGGAGGTACGGCGGGCCGCCGTGCGCAGCGCCCGGATGTGGGCGCTGATCTCCGCGATCCAGGTGCTGGTGCCCGGACTGCTGCTGATCATCGTCGTCTGGCACGGCGTCCAGCTCGCCCGCCAGGGCCGCGTCACGGTCGGCGAACTGGTCACCGTCTACAGCGCGGTCATGATCCTCAACTACCCGTTGCAGCACTTCACCGAGATCGCCATGGCCTACTCCTTCTCGCGCCCCGCGGCGAAACGCGCCGCGCGCGTGCTCCGCCTCGAACGGGCCACCGACATCGGCGGCTCCCGCGCGGACACGGTGCCGGACGGCGACCTGTACGACCCCGCCACCGGTCTGCTGGCCCCCGCGGGCCGCCTGACCGCGGTGGTCTGCGGCGACCCCGACGCGGCCGGGCGACTCGCGGAACGGCTGGGCGGCCACCCGGCCGAGGCCGGCACCTCGGTGCTGCTCGGCGGAGTACCGCTCGACGAACTGTCCCTGGCGGCCGCCCGTACCGCGGTGCTCGTCCAGGACAAGGACCCCGTGCTGCTGTCCGGTTCGCTGCGCGAGCTGCTCGACGTGCCGGCCTCCGGTGCCGTGCGGGCCGAGGACGCGCTGGCCGCCGCCCAGTGCGCGGACGTGCTGGACGCCCTGGTCCAGGGCTCGCTGGACGTCACCGACCCGCTGGACGCCCGGATCACCGAGCGCGGACGGTCCCTGTCGGGCGGGCAGCGCCAGCGGCTCGCGCTGGCCCGGTCGCTGCTCACCGACCCCGAGGTGCTGGTCCTGGACGAGCCCACCTCCGCCGTCGACTCGCACACCGAGGCACGGATCGCGGAGGGCATCCGCGAGGTGCGCTCCGGCCGCACCACGGTGGTGTTCACCTCCTCACCGCTGCTGCTCGACCGGGCCGACCGGGTGGTCCTCGTCCACGAGGGCGAGGTCACGGCGGTCGGCGTGCACCGCGAAATGCTGCACGCCGAGCCCCGGTACCGGGCCGTGGTGACCCGGGAGACCGACGAGGAAGCGGCCCTGTGCGGCGCGCTGGAAGAGATCGAGGAGAGCGCATGATCGGCGTCGCACCACCGGCCTACGACCCGGCGGCCCCGACGACGGCCGCCACCCTGCCCGTCGGCGCCGCCGCGACCGTACGCGCCTACGTGGCCGAGCTGTTCCGCAGGCACCGCCGGGCCTTCACCCTCCTCGTCGCCGTCAACGCGGTGGCCGTGGTCGCCTCCATGGTCGGCCCGTACCTGCTCGGCGCACTCGTCCAACGGGTCTCCGACGGAGCCCGTGACCTCCACCTGGGCCTGACCATCGGCCTGTTCGTGCTCGCGCTCGCCGTCCAGGCCGTGTTCGTGCGCGAGGTGCGGCTGCGCGGAGCCGTGCTCGGTGAGCGGATGCTGGCCGATCTGCGCGAGGACTTCCTGGTCCGGTCGGTCGGACTGCCGCCGGGGGTCCTGGAGCGGGCGGGCACGGGCGACCTGCTGTCCCGGATCACCACCGACATCGACCGGCTGGCCAACGCCATGCGGGAGGCCGTGCCACAGCTGTCGATCGGCGTGGTCTGGGTGGTGCTGCTGCTCGGCGGACTGGCCGTCACGGCACCCCCGCTGGCCGCCACCGTGCTGCTGGCCGTGCCGCTGCTGGTGGTCGTCTGCCGCTGGTACTTCAAGCGGGCCCCGGCCGGCTACCGCTCCGAGGCCGCCGGCTACGCGGCCGTGGCCGCCACCCTCGCGGAGTCCGTGGACGCCGGACGCACCGTCGAGGCGCACCGCCTCGGCGCCCGGCGCATCGCCCTGTCCGAACGCCGGATCACCCAGTGGACGGCGTGGGAGCGGTACACCCTGTGGCTGCGTTCGGTGCTGTTCCCCGCGGTCAACGCCACCCACACCACGGTCCTCGGCTCGGTGCTGCTGCTCGGCGGCTTCTTCGTGCTGAGGGGCTGGATCGACATCGGCCAGCTGACGACGGGCGCGCTCATCGCCCAGATGCTCGTCGAGCCGGTGAACCTGATCCTGCGCTGGTACGACGAGGTCCAGGTGGCCCAGGTGTCGCTGGCCCGGCTGGTCGGGGTGCGGGACATCGAACCCGACGCCGGTGACGGCTCGCTGGCTCCCGAGGGCCGCGAGGTGCTCGCGGACGGCGTCCGCTTCGGCTACCTGCCGGGCGTCGACGTGCTGCGCGAGGTCTCCCTGGCGGTCGCACCCGGTACCCGGCTGGCCCTGGTCGGCCCTTCGGGCGCGGGGAAGTCCACCCTGGGCCGGCTGCTGGCCGGGATCTACGCGCCCCGCGACGGCCGGGTCACCCTGGGCGGCGCGGAGCTGTCCCGGATGACCGCCGAACGGGTCCGGTCCCATGTGGCCCTCGTCAACCAGGAGCACCACGTCTTCGTGGGCTCCCTGCGCGACAACCTGCTGCTCGCCCGTACCGACGCCGAGGACGCCGAGCTGTGGGCGGCCCTGGGCGCGGTCGACGCGCACGACTGGGCGCGGGCCCTGGAGGACGGTCTGGACACCGAGGTGGGCTCCGGCGGGGTGGCGCTGACCCCGGCGCAGGCCCAGCAGGTCGCACTGGCCCGGCTGGTGCTGGCCGACCCGCACACGCTGGTGCTGGACGAGGCGACCTCGCTGCTGGATCCACGCGCGGCCCGCCATCTGGAGCGGTCCCTGGCCCGCGTCCTGGACGGCCGCACCGTGGTCGCCATCGCCCACCGGCTGCACACCGCCCATGACGCGGACGTCATCGCCGTGGTCGAGAACGGCCGGATCAGCGAGCTGGGCAGCCATGACGAGCTGGTGGCGGCCGACGGTGCGTACGCGGCGCTGTGGCGGTCGTGGCACGGCTGACCGGCCGTGCCACCGGGGCCGTACGGCGGCGGGTGTCAGGGGGGCCGTGCGGCGGCGGGTGTCACGGGGGCCCGCGGCGGCGCGGAGAGCCGCGGCACGACGGGGGTGCGCCGGGCCGTGCACGAGGTGCGTCGCAGGTCGGGCCCCGTGCCGTTGCGCGGGTGCGAGCAGGGGTGGAAGGCTGGAGAGCGGCACCGGTTCGGGGACCGACCGGGAACCGCGGGGTCCACGCCCTGTGGGACCCGCGCCGAGCGTGCCGGCGGCCCGCCCCGCGGACCGTGTCCTCACTGCCTGGAGGTAGCCGTGACCACCGCCGACGGATGGGGGGACGACGTCTACCAGCCCGACGAGTCCGAGATCCGGGAGGACTCGGGTGTCCTCGACGTCGAGGACACCCTGGACTTCGACGGCGTCACCGACCCTCTCGACCGCGGCTGGTCCCCGCCCGAGCGGCCGTGGGCGGTGGAGCACACCGGGGTGACCGCGGCC
This sequence comes from Streptomyces sp. NPDC006655, assembly GCF_040703965.1. Taxonomy (NCBI): domain Bacteria; kingdom Bacillati; phylum Actinomycetota; class Actinomycetes; order Kitasatosporales; family Streptomycetaceae; genus Streptomyces; species Streptomyces sp. NPDC006655. The sequence goes on from NZ_JBEYJU010000001.1 coordinate 210,955, forward strand.
GAACGCCACCGGGGCGAGACCCTGGACCAGCGGCTGTCCGAGGAACTGCCCGATCCCGCCGCCCCGGACGGCGACGGCATCGGCGACTGCGCCGGCACGGACGGCGAGCTCCTGGACAACGAGGTCGGTGACCTGCGCTCCGGCCGGCTCGTCGCCCCGAACGAGGGGGTGCACGAGGACGACGAGAACGGCCTGGTCGCCAGCGACGTCGGCATCGACGGCGCCGGAGCCTCCGCCGAGGAGGCCGCGATGCACATCGTCGACGAGGACTCCGCGTACGGCTGAATCCGAGGAGCCGCCATGAAGCAGGACGAGCACCCCGACTACCACCCGGTGGTCTTCCGCGACCGCGCCGCCGGATACGCCTTCCTGACGCGGTCCACGGCCACCAGCGACCAGACCATCGAGTGGGACGACGGCCAGAGCTACCCGGTGGTGGACGTGGAGATCTCCTCCGAGAGCCATCCCTTCTACACCGGCAAGGCGCGCACGGTGGACTCCGAGGGCCGCGTCGCCGCGTTCGAGCGCCGTTACGGAAGTGGCTCCGGGGGAACCGGCTGACCGCGGGGTCAGATCACGTTGAGGGCGGCGGCGCCGCCTATGCCGCCGAGCACCATGAACACCGGCATGAGCACCCTCAGCTCGACCCAGCTGCCCGCGCGGAACCGCATCACCTTCGGCGGGCCCAGCGGGTACCAGCGCTTGCGGCCGATCGGGATGGGCCACAGGATCGGGCAGCCCGAGACGGTCAGCGCGTCCCCGATGTCGTGCACCAGCGCGCCCAGCACCACCGGCAGTCCCAGCCACAGGTACTCCTGGCCGGGCTGGGTGAACAGCCAGTCCGAGCCGTTGCCCGCCTTGTCCAGGATGTCCGCGAGGATCCAGGCGCTGGTCGCCGCCAACAACCACACCAGCACGTCGCTGCTGGAGCCGCGGGCGGCCCGCCACAGCAGACCCTCGATCGCCAGCACCATGTGCACGAAGAGGACCGCGAGCACCGCCCAGCGGCCGCCATAGATCGCGGCGGCCGAGCAGCCCCCGCCGATCATGACCGCCCACACCCAGGTGTGCGTGAGGGTGCGGTGGCCACCGGAGCGACGCGCGTCGCCCGGCTTGCGGGTGGCCTTGTAGACCGCGTACGACAGCTTGTCGACGATCTCGCAGATCCAGCGCGACAGCGGTCCGAAGGCCCGTGAGATGGTGGCGGCCTTGTGGTCGAGGTCGGGGGCGAGCGCGGCACCGGCGCAGATCAGCGCCCCGACCAGCAGCACCGGCCAGGGCATCGGGTGCCCGGCCGCGGCGGCCGCCGCTCCGACGCCGAGCCAGGCGGCGGCTCCCGACAGTGAGTGTGCTGGTCCCATCATGGCCGTGGCCCGCCCCATTCCTCGTGTACCGCTGTCCAGTTGACCGGGTGCGATGACGCTCCGTCGGCGACACAGCGTAGCGGTCATGATCTTCGTGCTCGAAGCCGATTCCCCCCTCGGCGGCCGGGCCAGGCAAGATGGGTGCGTGACCCTCATCGATCGACTGCCGCCGACCGCCGACCCCGACGCCCTGTACGAAGCCTTCGAGGCGTGGGCCGAGGAGCGTGGGCTCACGCTCTACCCCCACCAGGAGGAGGCGCTGATCGAGGCGGTCTCCGGGGCGAACGTGATCGTGTCGACGCCGACCGGCTCCGGCAAGAGCATGATCGCCGCGGGCGCGCACTTCGCCGCGCTGGCCCGGGACGAGGTCACCTTCTACACGGCCCCGATCAAGGCACTGGTGTCGGAGAAGTTCTTCGAGCTGTGCAAGATCTTCGGCACCGAGAACGTCGGCATGCTCACCGGCGACGCCTCCGTGAACTCCGACGCCCCCGTCATCTGCTGCACCGCCGAGGTGCTGGCCTCCATCGCCCTGCGCGACGGGAGGCAGGCGGACGTCGGCCAGGTCGTCATGGACGAGTTCCACTTCTACGCCGAGGGCGACCGCGGCTGGGCCTGGCAGATCCCGCTCCTCGAACTGCCCCAGGCACAGTTCATCCTCATGTCCGCCACCCTCGGCGACGTCTCGTTCTTCGAGAAGGACCTCACCCGCCGCACCGGCCGCCCCACCGCGGTGGTCCGCTCGGCGACCCGCCCGGTGCCGCTCTCCTACGAGTACCAGCTCACCCCGCTGACGGAAACGCTCACCGAGCTCCTGGAGAGCAAGCAGGCACCGGTGTACATCGTGCACTTCACGCAGGCGCAGGCGGTGGAGCGGGCGCAGGCGCTGATGAGCATCAACATGTGCTCGAAGGAGGAGAAGGAGCAGATCGCCGAGCTGATCGGCAACTTCCGCTTCACCACCAAGTTCGGCCGCAACCTCTCCCGTTACGTCCGGCACGGCATCGGTGTGCACCACGCCGGCATGCTCCCCAAGTACCGGCGTCTGGTGGAGAAGCTCGCGCAGGCCGGTCTGCTGAAGGTCATCTGCGGCACCGACACGCTGGGCGTGGGCGTCAACGTGCCGATCCGCACGGTCCTGTTCACCGCCCTCACCAAGTACGACGGCAACCGGGTGCGCACACTGCGCGCGCGTGAGTTCCACCAGATCGCCGGCCGGGCGGGGCGGGCGGGGTTCGACACGGCCGGTCTCGTGGTCGCGCAGGCGCCCGAGCACGTCATCGAGAACGAGAAGGCGCTGGCGAAGGCAGGTGACGATCCGAAGAAGCGGCGCAAGGTGGTGCGCAAGAAGGCGCCGGAGGGCTTCGTCGGCTGGACGGAGAACACGTTCGAGAAGCTGATCGCTTCCGAGCCGGAGCCGTTGACGTCCCGTTTCCGGGTGACGCACACGATGCTGCTGTCGGTGATCGCCCGGCCGGGCAACGCCTTCGAGGCGATGCGCCATCTGCTGGAGGACAACCACGAGCCGCGCAAGCAGCAGCTGCGGCACATCCGCCGGGCGATCGCGATCTACCGTTCGCTGGTGGACGGCGGGATCGTCGAGAAGCTCGAGACGCCGGACGCCACCGGCCGCATCGTCCGCCTCACGGTCGACCTCCAGCAGGACTTCGCGCTCAACCAGCCGCTGTCCACGTTCGCGCTCGCCGCCTTCGAACTCCTCGATCCCGAGTCGCCCTCCTACGCCCTCGACATGGTCTCCGTCGTCGAGTCCACGCTGGACGACCCGCGGCAGATCCTGGTCGCGCAGCTGAACAAGGCGAAGGGCGAGGCGGTGGCCGCCATGAAGGCGGACGGCGTCGAGTACGAGGAGCGCATGGAGCGCCTCCAGGACGTCAGCTACCCGAAGCCCCTGGAGGAGCTGCTCTTCCACGCGTACAACACCTACCGCAAGAGCCACCCCTGGGTCGGCGACCATCCGTTGTCGCCGAAGTCGGTCATCCGTGACATGTACGAACGGGCGATGTCCTTCACGGAGGTGGTGTCCTTCTACGAGCTGGCCCGCACCGAGGGCATCGTGCTGCGCTACCTCGCGAGCGCCTACAAGGCCCTCGACCACAACATCCCGGACGACCTGAAGTCCGAGGACCTCCAGGACCTGATCGAGTGGCTGGGCGAGATGGTCCGCCAGGTCGACTCCAGCCTGCTGGACGAGTGGGAGCAGCTCGCCAACCCGGAGGAGATGACCGCCGAGGAGGCCCAGGAGAAGGCCGACGAGGTCAAGCCGGTCACGGCCAACGCACGCGCGTTCCGGGTCCTGGTCCGCAACGCGATGTTCCGCCGGGTGGAACTGGCCGCACTCGACCACGTCGACGAACTGGGCGAGATGGACGCGGAGTCCGGCTGGGACGCCGACGCCTGGGGCGAGGCGATGGACAAGTACTGGGACGAGTACGAGGACCTCGGCACCGGCCCCGACGCCCGCGGTCCCAAGCTGCTGGTGATCCAGGAGGAGCCGCAGAACGCGCTGTGGCGCGTCCGCCAGATCTTCGACGACCCGAACGACGACCACGACTGGGGCATCAGCGCGGAGGTCGACCTGACGGCCTCCGACGCCGAGGGCCGCGCGGTCGTCCGCGTCACCGACGTCGGACAGCTCTGAGTACCGGTTCCAGCCCAGGAGAAGCGCACCCATGACGAACCCGGCCGAGAGACTGGTCGACCTGCTCGACCTGGAGCAGATCGAGGTCAACATCTTCCGTGGCCGCAGTCCCCAGGAGTCCCTCCAGCGGGTCTTCGGGGGGCAGGTGGCGGGCCAGGCGCTGGTCGCCGCCGGCCGCACCACGGAGGGCGACCGCCCGGTGCACTCGCTGCACGCGTACTTCCTGCGTCCGGGCAGGCCGGGCGTGCCGATCGTGTACCAGGTGGAGCGGGTCCGGGACGGGCGCTCGTTCACGACGCGCCGGGTCACGGCCGTGCAGCAGGGCCGCACGATCTTCACTCTGACCGCCTCCTTCCACAAGCCTGAGAGGGGAGCCTTCGAGCATCAGTTGCCACCGGCCCGTGAGGTGCCGCACCCGGAGTCGCTGCCGACGCTCGCCGAGGAGATCCGCAAGCATCTGGGCGAGCTGCCGGAGCAGTTGGAGCGGATGGCGCGCCGCCAGCCCTTCGACATCCGGTATGTCGACCGGCTGCGCTGGCACCCCGAGGAGGTGCAGGGCGCCGAGCCGCGCAGTGCGGTGTGGATGCGCGCGGTGGGTCCGCTGGGCGACGATCCGCTGGTGCACACGTGCGCGCTGACCTACGCCAGCGACATGACCCTCCTGGACGCGGTGCGGGTCCCCGTCGAGCCCCTGTGGGGACCGCGCAACTACGACATGGCCTCGCTGGACCACGCGATGTGGTTCCACCGGCCGTTCCGCGCGGACGAGTGGTTCCTCTACGAGCAGGAGTCCCCCATCGCCACGGGCGGTCTCGGCCTGGCCCGCGGGCGGGTCTACGACCTCGAGGGACGACTGCTGGTGTCGGTCGTCCAGGAAGGGCTCTTCAGGGCTTTGTAGAGCCAGCCGCGCAGGCCGTGCGAGCGCCTCGGCCATGCCGGGTGTCGGGGCGGTCGCGGTGCGGTGCCCGGGGTGTGCGGGACGGGGGAAAGGGTGTGCCGGACGGGGTGGGAGGTGTGCGGGACGGGGCCGGGCGCGGGGCTTGTGGTGCGGGCCGCGGCCACCTCCTGGGTGAGTTCGTTGCGGAGCCAGCCGATCTCGTCCGGGGCGTCCGCCGTCATGAGTTCCTCGGCGAGCCGCGCGGCGGGCGAGCCCGGCGCGCCGTGGGCGGGCGGGGCCGGCCGGAGCTTCTGCACGTGCGCGCGCTCGTGGGGGTCCGTGACCACCTCGTCGATCTCACCGGGGTCCAGGAAGGCCGCCACCACACCGGCCCGCTCCCACGGCCCGTCCGCCTGCCTCAACAGGAAACCCCGGTGGCGTCCGCGCCAGTTGCGCGCCCGCTGGTCGGCGCCCGCCCGCAGCCGGTCACGCAGTTCCTCCGGCGCCCGGCCGGTGAGCAGCCGGGAGTTCCCATGGTCGGAGACGAACTGCCGTAGCTCTTCGGCCAGATAGAGCCAGACCACGGCCCGGTAGCGGTTCGGGTACCACCTGACGGGAGTGATCAGACCGAGTTTGGCGAAGCGGGTGAACCTGGCCGCCGGGATCTCCATCAGGGCCGCGCCCTCGGCCGTGCCCACGACCTTCACGCTCTCGCGGAGGGTCCCGGTACGGGGGCGGAGCCGGTCGATCTCGGTCCGTGGCACCCGGCGGGCCCCGCCGCCGCCCTCGTCGGGCACTGTACGGATCCGTCCGAGGTGTACCGCGAGGTCGAACTCGCCGCGCCTGAGGCCCAGTTCCCGAGCTGCTCGGCCGGCTGCGAAGGTGAGCGGGCGGGCCTGGGCGAGGATGGTGCCGGTCATGGTCGTTCTCCCCCGTGGAGCGGGTGGCTCGCGCCGGGTGCGCTCGCCGTGGAAAAGACCGTAGCCGCTCCCGCACCATCCGTGGCGGCCCTGTGGATAACTCCAGGAGCGGAACGAAATACCAGCTCAGAGGTCTATCGCGGAGGAGCGCTCCGGCTGCCGGGCGTCCACGCCGAGGTGCTCGCCGACGCGGTTGACGAGCAGGGTCATCTCGTAGGCGATCTGGCCGATGTCGGCCTCTGCGCCGCTGAGGACGCACAGACAGCTGCCGGTTCCGGCGGCGGTGACGAACAGCACCGCCTCGTCGTACTCGATCATCGTCTGCCGGACCTGACCGGCGCCGAAGTGGCGTCCGGAGCCCTTGGCGAGGCTGTGCAGTCCGGAGGCGACGGCGGCCAGATGCTCCGCGTCCTCCCGGCGAAGGCCCGTGCTCGCGCCCGTGACCAGCCCGTCGTTCGACAGGACCAGCGCGTGCCGGACGTGTTCCACGCGCTCGGTCAGGTCGTCGAGCAGCCAGCCGAGCTTCTGGTTCTGCGCCATGTCGTAGCGTCTCCCCGTGTGCCGTCTCCCCCTGGCTGGAGGATCTCCCCGCCAGCCTTCCCCACCACCGGCGTCCGGGCAAGGAGGATGAGGGCATGGCAGAGAAGATGACCGACGAGGAATGGCGGGCGTTCGTCTCGCACGGCACCCGCACCGGCAAGCTGTCCACCGTCAACGCCGACGGCAGCCCGCACGTGGCCCCGATCTGGTTCCTGCTGGACGGGGACGAGCTGGTCTTCAACACGGGCAAGGACACCGTGAAAGGGCGCAATCTCGCCCGTGACGGGCGTGTCGCCCTGTGCGTGGACGACGACCGGCCCCCTTTCCACTTCGTGGTGCTCAACGGCCGCGCCCGGCTGTCCGAGGATCTGGGCGAGTTGCGTGATTCGGCCACCCGGATCGCGGCCCGGTACATGGGAGAGGACCGCGCGCAGGAGTTCGGCGCCCGCAACGGGGTTCCGGGCGAGCTGCTGGTCCGGGTGACCGTGGAGAAGGTGGTGGCGCTCCGGGACCTTACCGGTTGAGACTCAGCCGACCGAGTCGAGAAGCCGGGCGGTGTGCATCCGCCCGGCGTACTCGACGAGCCGGATCAGCACCTCCTTGCCGGAGTCCCGGTCGCGGGCGTCGCACAGGACCACGGGCGTGCCGTGGTCCAGGTCGAGGGCACGGCAGACGTCGGAGGCGCCGTACGTGCGGGCGCCGGTGAAGCAGTTGACGGCGACGACGAACGGGATGTGCCGGTGCTCGAAGTAGTCGACCGCCGGGAAGCAGTCCTCCAGGCGACGGGTGTCGGCGAGGACGACGGCTCCGAGGGCGCCCTGTGACAATTCGTCCCACAGGAACCAGAAGCGGTCCTGGCCCGGGGTTCCGAAGAGGTACAGGGAGAGTCCGGATCGGATGGTGATGCGTCCGAAGTCCATGGCGACGGTTGTGGTGACCTTCTGGTCCACGCCGTCCGTGTCGTCCACCGACTGCCCGGCCTCGCTGAGCATTTCCTCGGTGCGCAGCGGCCGGATCTCGCTGACGGCACCCACGAGGGTCGTCTTGCCGACGCCGAAGCCGCCGGCGACCAATATCTTGAGCGCCATGGCGGACGTGTCGTCGGCGGTGGTTTCGGAGTGCTCGGAGACCATGATCACTTCTCTCGGAGGGCGAAAGCCGCCCGGACGGGTCGCTGGGCTCGGGACGCGAAGCCAGCATCATGACAACTGCGGCGATCCTGCGGGTGCTCCGACCGGAACACGTCTCTTCTGACCGGCTCGCGCCCGGTTGGTTCCGGATGCTCATCTACAGTGCCCGCAATCCCGCGATGACTTCCCGCAGAATCCGTTCGTCGGGGAGCTGGGCCGGTGGCACCGGGCGGCTCACGGTGACGCAGCCCAGTTCCAGCAGGTCCCCGAGCAGCACCCGGACCACGCCCACGGGCAGGTCGGCACCGGCGGCGAGCTCGGCGACGGACTGGGTCTCCGTCCGGCACAGGTCGACCAGCGCCCGGTGTTCGGGGCCGAGCGCCGGCTCACCGTCCGCGCCGGAGCCCCCCGTCTCCAGTGTGACCAGGGCGATCAGGTCGAAGCGCACACCGGTGGGGCCGGGTCTGGTGCGGCCGCCGGTCATGGCGTAGGGGCGGACCAGGGGCCCGGCCTCGTTGTCGTACCACTGGCTGCCCGGCTCGCTCGGGGCGCCGGTCGTGAACTCGTTCATCCGCGGTGCTCTTCCGGCTCTGCCTGCTCATCCGGCGGCGGGCGGCCTGGCGGCGACGCGCGGCGCCGTGCGCAGGTGCTCGCCCACCCGCTTGACCAGGCGTGCCATCTCGTAGGCGACCAGACCGATGTCGGCGGTGACGGCGGTCAGCACGGCGAGGCAGGAGCCGTCGCCCGCGGCGGCCACGAAGAGGAAGGCGTCGTCCATCTCGACCATGGTCTGGCGTACCCCGCCCGCCCCGAAGTGCCGTCCGGCGCCCTTGGCGAGGCTGTTGAAGCCGGAGGCCACGGCGGCGAGGTGGTCGGCGTCCTCCCGCCTGAGGCCGGTCGAGGCGCCGACGGCGAGACCGTCGTTGGACAGCACCACGGCGTGCCGTACCTCGGTGACGCGTAGCACCAGGTCGTCCAGCAGCCAGTCAAGTTCGCCGGAACGGCGGTCCGGCGTCGTTCTCGGATCCTGGATCATGCGCGGTCTCCTTCGGTGCTGTCGGTGCCCGCTTCGGGTTCCGGGGTGGCTCCGCGGCCGGGCCGTCTGCCGCCGCCACGCGCCCAGCCGTCGCGGTAGGCCGCCATTCGGTCGCGGACCAGTTCGGGGGTGCGCTCGTGGCCGCTGCGGGCGGGCGCGGGTTCCTGGGCGCGGGGATCGCGCAGTTGGGGGGCGAGGTTCGCCTGTCGTACCCGGCGTGGGAGGTCGTCGTCGGAGAAGGGAGAGGAGCCGGAGGAGCCGGAGTGGCCGGAGGAGCCGGAGTGACCGGAGAAGACGGACGGACGGTCGGGGGATGTGGAGGCGTGGGGTGGGCGGTGCGGCCGCAACGCGGTGACTCCGGGGGGCGTCGGTTCGGGCGTGGAGCGCGGGGGTCGGGGAGCGGGGAGCGGGGGTTCGGGCGTGGGGCGCGCGGGTTCGGGGGCGGGGTGCGGGGATGTGTGGGTGGTGACGGCGCGGGCGGGCCGGTCCGCGGGGGCGTGGGCGGCGGCCTCCGGGAGGGCGGCGGGCACGCGCGCGTACGCGCGCGCCCCGGGCTGCTCGGTGCCGGCCGCCGGACGGCCGGGGTTCTCCGCCGGGCCGCTGTGCAGCAGGGCCTTCGGCAGCAGGACCACGGCGGTGGTGCCGCCGTACGGGGAGGTGCGCAGGTGCACCTTGATCCCGTGCCGGGCCGCGAGCCTGCTGACCACGAAGAGGCCGAGCCGGTCGCTGTCGAAGAGGTCGAGGGCCTCGGACTGCTCGATGCGCCGGTTGGCCTCGGCGAGCGTCTCCTGGCCCATGCCGAGGCCGCGGTCCTCGACCTCCAGGGCGTAGCCGTTGCCGACGGGTTCACCGGTGACGCGCACGCGGGTGTGCGGTGGCGAGAACTGGGCGGCGTTCTCGACGACCTCGGCCAGCAGATGCGTGAGGTCGGCCACGGCCGCGCCGACGACCGCGGCCTCGGGGACCTGGCGTACCTCCACGCGCGCGTAGTCCTCGACTTCCGAGACGGCGGCGCGCACCACGTCGGTCAGGGAGACGGGCATCCGCCAGGCCCGGCCCGGGGCGGCCCCGGAGAGGATGATCAGGCTTTCGGCGTGACGCCGCATCCGGGTGGTGAGGTGGTCGAGCCGGAAGAGGTCACTGAGTTCGTTGGGGTCGTCGGAACGGCGCTCCATGCTGTCCAGCAGACTGAGCTGGCGGTGCACCAGGATCTGGCTGCGGCGGGCGAGGTTGACGAAGACGCCCGAGATGCCGCTGGCGAGTTCGGCGCGTTCCACAGCCGCGCGCAGGGCGGCGCGGTGCACGGTGCCGAGGGCCTCGGCGACCTGGCCGGTCTCGTCCTCGGCGGGCGGCCCCGGGGGCGCCTCGGCGCGGACGTCGATCTCCTCGCCGGCCCGCAGTCTGCGCATCGCCTCAGGCAGCTTGCGCCGGGCGATCTCGAGGGCGCTGTTGCGCAGGCTCACCAGCTCGACGACGAGGCCGCGTCCGATGCGGACGGAGATGACGAGGGAGGCGCCCACGGCGAGCAGCCCCAACAGGACGGCGGCCCCGGCCGGGGTGAGCAGACCGCGGGCGAACGGATCGGCGCGACCCGCGACCGCGCGGCCCGTGTCGGCCTGGACGGCGCGCATGCCGTCCCGCACGCGCGCGTGCGCGGTGTTCCAGGCCGTCGCCCGTACCGCGTCGAGCGCTCCGGCTCCGGGGCGACTGGCGAGGATCTTGTCCTCGGCGGAGACGAGCGCGGTGTAGCCGGCGCCGTCCGCGAGCCGACGCCACGCCGCGCGCTGCGGGGTCGGCAGATCGGGGACCGCCGCGTCCACGAGGACACGGCGGGTCTCCACGGCACCGGTGAACAGCCGCAGCCGTTCGCCTCCGAGGGCGCCGGCCGACCGGGCACCGGCGAGGACCGCGTCCTCCTGGGCCAGGGCCTCGCCCGCGCGGGAGAACTCGAGCAGCACCCGCGCGTCGGCGCCCGTGTCGTCGGCCTGGATGCCGGAGAGGGCGCCGTCGACGGCGAAGCCGGTGGCGATGGTCCGCGTGTACCGCCCGTAGGTCGCGGCCCAGTCGGCGCCGCGGTCGCGCGGCGCCGTACGCAGCGTGCGCAGCTGCTCGGCGCCGGTGACGAAGGTTTTCAGACGCTGGGCGACATCGGACGGCAGTTCCTCGCTGTCGGCGACGGTGCTGCCCCGGCCGAGCCGCAGCCGGGCCACGGCCTGATCGGTGCGGGCCCCGAGACTCGCGAGGTCCGCGTCGGGTTCGGAGGCGGGGTCGGTCGCGTGCCGTACGGCGGCGGTGCGTTCGGCCTGGAGGGCGGCCACGGCGTCGGCGACCGGGGTTCGCAGCGCGGCGTCGACGCGTTGTGACTGGCGCAGCCGCGCGACGTCCTGCGTCGTGGTGACCGTGGCGTAGGCCCACAGGGCGAGCAGGGACATGACCGGCACCATGAGCAGGCAGACGACCTTGGCCCGCACGGTCCGGGGACGGAGCCGCCAGCCTCCCGGGCGCGCGGGAGGCTGGTCCGCCGGGGTGCCGTCGAGGTCGTCGACCGGTTCGTGGGCGGGTTGCCCGGCGTGCGCGCGGCGGCCGCGCGGTGGTCCTGGAGACGGGGTCTCCGCGCCCGCCGCAGGGGTCCTACGGGATGTACGCATGGCGTCCTCGCTCGGAAGGTGGGTCGTGTGCGGGGCAAGGGCCCGGTCAGCGCGTGGCGCCCGGGACGGGCCGCTGGGCGGACGCGGACGCCTCGCGCTCCCCGGCCGTGGGCGAGAGCGCGACGAAGGCGGAGGTGAGGAACAGGTAGGAGCCGAGGCCCACCGCGAGGGGGAAGATGAACTGCATCGCGGTGGCCCCGGGCAGGGGCGAGCCGGAGGGCGTCACGTGCACGCTGACCGCGAACATCCCGGTGTAGTGCATGCTGCTGACCGCCGCTCCCATGACGAGGGAGGCGAGGGTGACGGCGACGGGTGACCTGATGTTGAGCGCCGCCCACAGGGCCGCGGTCGCGGCGACCACGGCGATGAGCACGGACAGCCCGACGAGCATCGGGTCGTAGCGCACGTCACCGTGGAGCCGCACGGCCGCCATGCCGAGGTAGTGCATGCTGGCGACGCCCAGCCCGGTGGTGAGCCCGCCGAGCAGCAGCGCCCGCCCGCGGTCGCGGCTGTAGCCGACGGCGAAGACGCCGGCGCTGACCACGACGACGGCGACGACCAGGCTGAGGACGGTCAGCGGCACGTCGTAGCGGATGTCGGTGCCGCTGACCCCGAAGCCGAGCATGGCCACGAAGTGCATGGTCCAGATGCCGGTGCCGATCGCGGAGGCCGCGGTGAGCAGCCAGTTGCGGCGTGCGCGGCCGGTGCTGCCGAGCGCGCGGACGGTGCAGCGCAGCCCCAGTGCGGCGCCGGTACAGGCCATGACGTACGACAGCACGGGGGTCAGCCAGCCGAAGGTGGCGTGGTCCAGGTGTCCCATGGCCAAGGGACGCTAGGGGGCACGGGGGCGCAGAGGGAGCGCAGTTCGAAAGGTGCTGCAATATGACACAGAGATGCGCCGGAACGATCGCCTCCCGCTCGAACGTGCGCGCAGGGGCGTCCTCCGTGCCGGTGAGGGATCATGCAGAACATGAGCGAAGACCACACTCGTGTCCGGGAGTCCTTCACCGAGCGGGCGGCCGACTGGGACAGCCGGTTCCCGGACGACGGTCCCGCCTACGCGGCCGCCGTCGCGGAGTCGGGGCTGCGCGTGGGAGACCGTGTGCTCGACGCGGGCTGCGGTACCGGGCGGGCGCTGCCGCCGCTGCGCGCGGCCGTGGGGCCCTCGGGCACGGTCCTCGGGGTGGACCTGACGCCGGCGATGCTGGAGGCCGCCGTGCGGGCCGGCCGGGACCGGGCCGGGCGGCTGCTGCTCGCCGACGTCGCCGCGCTGCCGGTGCGGTCGGAGTCGCTCGACGCCGTGTTCGCCGCGGGACTCGTCGCCCACCTGCCCCACCCCGCCGAGAATCTGCGGGAGCTGGCGCGGGTGGTCCGCCCCGGCGGCGTACTCGCCCTGTTCCACCCCATCGGCCGGGCCGCTCTGGCAGCGCGCCAGGGGCGGCAGATCACGCCGGACGACCTGCGTGCGGAGGGCAATCTCGGCCCCCTGCTCGCCGGTTCGGGCTGGCACCTGACGTCCTACGTGGACGAGGACGCCCGGTTCCTGGCGCTGGCGGTGCGCACGGGCTAGCCGACGCCCTCTTCTGTTACCGGGACTTCGACTCTACGTTCAGTGAAGGAAGGCGTTCGTTCGAGAACAACAGCCGACAGGGGGAAGGTGGTGCGCGTGTTCGCACGGATCCGCAGGTACGCAGCCAGATCTCGGGGTGGCGACGCGATCGGGAGCGCGGGGGTGTCGCCGCGGAGTGAACGGCGTGCGCACAACTTGTTCGAGGCCGCGGCCGCCTATGTCGCGGCCCGCGCGGAGGACGACCAGGACCGGCTGGAGGAGGCGTCGGGCTGGGTGTCGCCGGAGGCGCTGTCGTTCGGGGTGAGCGAGCTGGCGTGCCGGGCCGTCGTCGAGCTGGCTCGGGAGCGCGCCCAGTCGCCGCGGACGGTGGCGCGCGACCTTCTCGGGCTGCCGGTCGCCTGAACTGCCGGTGCCACTGTGGTCGTTTTCATCCGGTCCCGGTGGAAAACTGCAGCTCCGCGTGTGGACCCGGTCGTGACAACGGGCTTCCGGTCGCACTATGGTGCGCGCCGTTGGAGGAACGACTGGGGAGGCAGGGATGGCCGGGACCGACGAGGAGGCCGTCGACACCGCGGACGAAGCGCTGTACGTGCTCACGGCGGTGCTGCTGACGCCGGCGAAGTTTCCGAGCGTGCTGGGCGACGACTATCCGGAGGCCTGCGCGGCACTGGAACTGGCACCGCGCGCCGACGGCTACGGCCTGGTGCTCGGCCAGGACGGCGACGGAGCGCGCTGGACGGTCGTGATCGACGACGTCTCGCTGGTGGCCGTCGCGATCGCGTCCTGGGACTGCGGCATGGAGTACGACCTGTCGCCGGACGAGCGCACGGTGGTCACCGCTCTGCCCGGCTGGCCGCTCGCGGTCGCCGTGGCGGCCCCCAACGTGCCCGCGCCGCACGACCCCGGCCCGGAGGTCGCGGACCGGGCCGCGCTGACCCCGCCGGACACGAGCACCTGGGGACCGGCGCAACGGCGGCTGGGCGCGGACGAGATCGCCCTGCAGTGGGCGATCTGGCGGGAACAGATCAGCGAGGACCACTTCCGCACGCCTGCGGACCGCACCCCGCAGGCCGCCGAGGAGGACCCGGAGAAGGCCCCTGAGGGCTCCTCGGCCGCCCCCAAGGGCCATGTCGGCATCCGGCGTGCCCTGGCCGAGGCGCGCGCCTACGTGGACACGCCTCCGCCGCTGGGCCGGGTCCGCTCGTCGTTCGCCCCGGGCGACGCCCGGACGCTGCGCGCCGACGGGCCCGGCTGGTCGCTGGTCGCCCGCACCGACGACATGGCCTTCGTGCTCCTCGACGACGAGCCGGGCGAGGTGCTGCCCGTCGGACGGGGTCCCGAGCTTCCCGGGCTGCTGGAAGCCCTCGACAAGATGGCCGTGCGCCCTCTGTGAGCCCTCCTGGGCCGCGCGGGCCCGGCGCGGTGGCCGGGGTGGCGGCCCCGGAGGGGGCGGCTCAGCGGCCGATCTCCTTGCGGCTGATCCGGCGCAGCCTGCGGCGCTGCGAGGGGTCGAGGGTGAGGTACGCCGCCACCGGCACGCCCACCACGATCAGGAAGGTCACCCACCAGGGCAGCCATATGAGCAGGATGAGCCCGACCGCCACACCTCCTGCGGCGATCTTCGCGTTCTTCGACATCGGCGTCGCCTCCTTCGCGGCCCTTGCCGCTCTCTGATCTGAGAACGGCCTCGCACCTCGCGCGGTTCCGGACCGCGACCCTGAGACATCCCTGACGCGCTCCCCTACTGGCCGGTCCCGGCCGCGGACACCGGCCGCCCGACTGCCGGGGACTGCTGGGGAGTGCTGAGGCTGCCGGGGGCTGCCGGGGCCTGCCGAGGACCATCGAGCCGAACGGCTGTGTCGAACAGCTTGTGAAGTGATCCAGCAGGGGGCCACGGAGACGGACGGCGCGGGCGCGTTCGACGCGCAGGGCCGCCTGGTCGACAGCGGGCGTCGAGACGACCCTGGTGTACGTCCGGCCGTCCAAGGGGCTGTGACTACCCCAGCAAGGAGGGCAGCAGGGAATCGAGGCCGCTCGGCAGTCCGCTGGGAAGTTCCGATGGCCACTGCGAGGGGAGTTCGCTCGGCAGCCGGGACGGCAGGCTGCTGGGCAGCTCCGACGGCAGGCTGAAGGAGGGCCGGGCGGGGTCAGAGGTGTCCGGAGCGCTCGTGGTGGGGTTGCCGCCGGGTGAGCCGCTGCCGCCGGATGACGCCGTCAGCACGACGACAGCGGCCGCCACCGCCGCCCCCAGCACCGCCAGCACGGCGATCAGCGCGCCCCTGCGCCGCCGCGGCGGCCCGGGTGGCCGCGGCGGTGTCCAGCCGACCGCGGTCGGCGGCTCGCCACCACCGGGCGGCGCACCGAAACCGCCGTACGGCGACCGGCCGGCCACGTCGTCCACGGGCGCCCCGAACCGACCGCCGGACCGCAGTCCGTGGTCGACGTCGGCCTGCGGTCCGTAGTCCGTGCCGGTTGGTTGACCGTAATCCCTACCGGACGGCGGCTCGTAGTCCGTGCCGGACGGCGGCCCGAAACCCCCGCCGGACAGCGGTTCGTAGTCCGTGCCGGACGGCGGCCCGAAACCCCCGCCGGACAGCGG